>NZ_JBHSGR010000007.1:31707-188986 GCF_042654585.1 Geodermatophilus arenarius | reverse complement strand
GCCGAGGCCGAGGCGCCCGCCGCCGAGGCCCGCGCCGCCGAGCTGCGGGCGCGCGCCGCGCAGCCCGGCGCCGCCGACGCCCGCTGACCGCCTCCCGGGGCAGGAACGTGAGCGGTCCCTCCCTGCGCCGCCGCCGGCGGCGGGCGCCGCGGGACCCCGAGGCGACGATGACCCTCGTCGCGCACCTCACCGAGCTGCGCAACCGCGTCGCCAAGGCCCTGCTGGCGCTCGCGCTGGGCACCGTCGTCGGCTTCCTCTGGTACGACCACGGGCTGCTGACCTTCCTCAGCGAGCCCTACTGCTCGCTGCCCGCCGACCTGCGCTTCCAGGGCGACGAGAGCTGCTCGCTGGTGGTCCTCGACGTCTTCGGCGGGGTGCTGCTGCGGCTGAAGATCGGCCTGATCGCCGGGGCGGTGCTGTCCAGCCCGTTCTGGCTGTGGCAGCTGTGGGCGTTCATCACCCCGGGGCTCAAGCGCAACGAGAAGCGCTACGCGATCACCTTCGTCGCCGTCTCCACGACGCTGTTCGCCCTCGGCGCGGTGCTGGCCTACGTCACCCTGTACAAGGGCCTGGAGCTGCTGCTGGAGCTCGCCGGTGACGAGGTGGCCTTCCAGCTGACCGCGCCGGACTACCTCGGCTTCGTGATCAGCCTGCTGGTCGCCTTCGGGCTGAGCTTCGAGCTGCCGCTGATCGCGGTGGCGCTGAACCTGGTCGGCGTCCTCTCGCACGCCGCGCTGGCGCGCAGCCGGCGGTGGATCTTCTTCCTGACCATCGTCTTCGCCGCGTTCGTCACGCCCACCCAGGACCCGTTCACCATGCTCGCCATGGCGCTGCCGATGGTGGTGCTGTTCGAGCTGGCCATCCAGGTCGCCCGGTTCGTGGACCGGCGGCGGGCCCGCCGGGAGGCGGTGCAGCACTTCCACGACGTGCCCGACGACGAGGCCTCCCCGCTGGACGCCCGGCCCTCCGACCTCGACGCCGCCCCGACGCGGCGCGAGGACCTGCTGCCCGGCGCCGCCCCGGCGGACACCTCCCGCCGCTGAGCCGCGCCGGGGCCCGGCGGCCCCGGGCGGCTCGACCGGCCTCCGACCACCCGGGCGCGGGCCGTAGCCTGGGCCGCCGCCCGCCGGAGGCGCAGGGGAGGAGACCCGGGTGGACGTCGCCGTCCTCGTCAGCGCCGCCGCCGGCCGGGGCCGCGCCCGCACCGTCCCGCCGGCGGTCCTCGACGCGCTGCGCCGGGCCGGGCTCACCCCCACGGTGCTCGCGGCCGGCACCCGCGCCGAGGCCGAGCGGGCCGCGGCCGGCGCGGTGGCGGCCGGCACCGGCGCGGTCGTCGCGCTCGGCGGGGACGGCGCCGTGCACGCCGCGCTGCAGGCGGTCGCCGACGCCGGCCCGCCGCTGGCCGTCGTCCTGGCCGGCACCGGCAACGACCTGGCGCTCGCCCTCGGCGTGCCGCCCGAGCCGGTCACCGCCGCCACCGCGGCCGCCGCGGACCTGCGGGAGGACGCGGTGCGGGCCCTCGACGCCGGCCGCACCGCCGGGCGCTGGTGGGCCACCGTGCTGTGCTGCGGCTTCGACTCGGCGGTCACCGACCGGGCCAACCGGCTGCGCTGGCCGCGCGGGCCGCGCCGCTACGACGTCGCGATCCTCGCCGAGCTGGCCCGGCTGCGGCCCCGCGAGGTCACCCTGACCCTGGACGGGGAGGCGCGGACGCTGCCGGTCACGCTGGTTGCCGTCGGCAACACCGCCTGGTACGGCGGGGGCATGCGGGTGTGCCCGGCCGCCGACCCCGCCGACGGCCGGCTCGACGTCACCGTGGTCGGGCCGGTGTCGCGCCGGGAGCTGGTGCGCACCCGGCCGCGGCTGACCGAGGGCACGCACGTCGGGCACCCCGCCGTCACGGTGCACCGCGCCGCGCGGGTGGAGCTCGCCGGCGTGGGGCTGACCACCTACGCCGACGGGGAGCCGGTGGCCGCGCTGCCGGTGCGCGCCGAGGCGGTGCCCGGCGCGCTGCGGATCGTGGGCTCCGGGCGTCCCTGACGGCCCCGGGGACCGCACCGCCGGCTAGTCGACCGTTATCCCCAACTTGGCCGCCGACCGGCCGGTGGCGCGTCCCGCGGGGGGTGGGGCGACGAGGCGGGGAGGTCCGGTCCGGGCTGAGCGCCGTCCGGGGAGCGCCTAACGTGGGGGCATGTCCAGCCCCGCCGAGCGGTACGCGGCTGCCCGGCGGCGCAGCGCGCACCCCACCCTCGCCGACTTCACCGCCGAGCTCGGCTTCTCCCTCGACCCGTTCCAGGTGGAGGCCTGCGAGGCGCTCGACGAGGGCGCCGGGGTGCTGGTGTGCGCGCCCACCGGGGCCGGCAAGACCGTCGTCGGCGAGTTCGCGGTGCACAAGGCGCTGGCCGAGGGGCGCAAGGCCTTCTACACGACGCCGATCAAGGCGCTGTCCAACCAGAAGTACAACGACCTGGTCGACCGCTACGGCGAGGCGAAGGTCGGGCTGCTCACCGGGGACAACGCGATCAACGGCGACGCGCCCGTGGTGGTGATGACCACCGAGGTGCTGCGCAACATGCTCTACGCCGAGTCCCCGGCGATCGCCGGCCTGGGCTACGTGGTGATGGACGAGGTGCACTACCTCGCCGACCGGTTCCGCGGCGCGGTGTGGGAGGAGGTGATCATCCACCTGCCGGCGTCGGTCACCCTGGTGTCGCTGTCGGCGACGGTCAGCAACGCCGAGGAGTTCGCCGACTGGCTGGTCACCGTCCGCGGGCACACCCGGGTCGTCGTCAGCGAGGTCCGGCCGATCCCGCTGTGGCAGCACATGCTCGTCGGCAACCGGGTGTTCGACCTGTTCAGCCTGCGGCCGGCCGCGCACGCCGCCGAGCAGGGGGACGACCCCCGCGGGCAGTCCACGCGCGACCGCGGCGCCAGCGTCGTCGACCCCGAGCTGGTCCGGTACGTGCGGGAGCACGAGCGGCGGCTGGACACCTGGGGCGGCGGCAACGGCGGGAACCGGCGCGACCGCGACTGGCACAAGCCGCGCTACCGCCCGCCGGCCCGCCCGGAGGTCGTCGAGCGGCTGGACCGCGCCGGGCTGCTGCCCGCGATCACCTTCGTGTTCAGCCGCAACGGCTGCGACCAGGCCGTCCACCAGTGCCTCACGGCCGGGCTGCGGCTCACCGACGAGGCCGAGCGCGCCGAGATCGCCCGGATCGTCGACGAGCGCACCGGCAGCCTGCCCGACGAGGACCTGCACGTCCTCGGCTTCTGGGAGTGGCGCGAGGGGCTGCTCGCCGGGCTCGCCGCCCACCACGCGGGCCTGGTGCCGGCGTTCAAGGAGACCGTCGAGGAGTGCTTCGTGCGCGGCCTGGTCAAGGCCGTGTTCGCCACCGAGACGCTGGCGCTGGGCATCAACATGCCCGCCCGCACCGTCGTGCTCGAGCGGCTGGTCAAGTGGAACGGCGAGGCGCACGTCGACGTCACGCCGGGGGAGTACACCCAGCTCACCGGGCGGGCCGGGCGGCGCGGCATCGACGTCGAGGGGCACGCCGTCGTCGTCTGGGCGCCGGGCATGGACCCCTCCGTCGTCGCCGGGCTGGCCAGCACCCGCACCTATCCGCTGCGGTCGTCGTTCCGGCCCAGCTACAACATGGCGGTCAACCTGGTCGGCTCCTACGGGCGCGCCCGGGCCCGCGAGCTGCTGGCGTCCTCCTTCGCCCAGTTCCAGGCCGACCGCTCGGTCGTGGGCCTGGCCCGGCAGGCCGCCCGCTCCGAGCGGGACGCGGAGAGGTTCGCCGCGGAGATGGCCAGCGAGGGCGGCGACGTGCTCGCCTACGCCCGGCTGCGGCGGGAGATCGCCGACCGGGAGAAGGAGCTGTCCCGCGACTCGCAGGCCAAGCGGCGCCTGGAGGCCGCCGACGCGCTGGCCGCGCTGCGCCCGGGCGACGTCATCCGGGTGCCCTCGGGCCGCCGGCAGGGCCTGGCCGTCGTCCTCGACCCCGGCGTCACCGACCTGTCCGACCCCCGCCCGCTGGTGCTCACCGAGGACAAGTGGGCCGGCCGGCTGGCCAGCGTGGACTTCCCGACGCCGGTCACCGCGCTGGCCCGGGTGCGGGTGCCCAAGAACTTCAACCACCGCAGCCCGCACGCCCGCCGCGACCTGGCCTCCACGCTGCGCACCGCGCGGCTGGAGAACGACCTGGGCGCCCGGCGCACCAAGCAGCGCTCGGCCGCCGCCGACGACCCGGTGCTGCACGACCTGCGCCGCGCGGTGCGCAACCACCCGGTGCACGCGCTGCCCGACCGGGAGGAGCGGGTGCGCTTCGCCGAGCGCTACCTGCGCGCGGTCGCCGACGCCGAGGCCACCCACCGGAAGATGGCCGAGCGCACCGGCTCGCTGACCCGGCAGTTCGACCTCACCTGCGACGTCCTCGAGGAGCTGGGCTACCTGGTGCCCGAGGCGGTGCCGCTGGTGCCGGCCGACACCGAGGAGCCCACCCCGGTCGACGACGTCCCGCGGGTCACCGAGGAGGGCCGGCGGCTGGCGCGGATCTGGTCGGAGGCCGACCTGCTGGTCGCCGAGTGCCTGCGCGCCGGCGCGTGGCGCGGGCTCACCCCGGCGGAGCTGGCCGCGGCGGTGTCCACGCTGGTGTTCGAGGCGCGGCGGGAGACGCCCGGGCAGCCGGCGGTGCCCGCGGGCAGGGTCGCCGGGGCGATCGCCGAGATGCGCCGGATCCGCGCGCGGCTGCAGGACGTCGAGCTCGACCGCGGCCTGCCCGCCAGCCGCGACCTGGACCTCGGCTTCGCCTGGGCGGCCTACCGGTGGGCCGACGGGCAGGCGCTGGACCGGGTGCTGGCCGGCGCCGAGCAGGCGGGCACCGAGCTCTCCGGCGGCGACTTCGTCCGCTGGGCGCGGCAGCTGGTGGACCTGCTCGACCAGCTGGCGAAGGTGGCCGACGAGGCCGTGGCCGGCGTCGCGCGGGCCGCGGTGGGGCTGGTGCGGCGCGGGGTGGTCGCGGTCGCCGTCAGCGGCTGAGGCCGCCGCCGCCCGGCCGGGGGGGCGCGCCGCGGAGGAGCTGCCGGAGGCCCCCCGTGGTGCACAATCTCCCCCGCTCCGGTGACGGACGGTCATGGGGGCGCGGGAACACGATCCGGCCCCCGTGGGGCCGCACCGGACGGGAGCGACGATGACCAACCCACCGCAGGGTGGCCAGCCGGGGCAGTACGGGCAGCCGGGGCAGTACGGCCAGCAGCCGGGACAGCCGGGCCCGTACGGGCAGCCCGGTCAGTACGGCCAGCCGGGTGGGCAGTACGGGCAGCCCGCCGCCCAGCCGGGGCAGTACGGCCAGCAGCCGGGCCCGTACGGGCAGGCCGGTCAGTACGGCCAGCCGGCGCAGTACGGGCAGCCCGGCTACGGCCAGCCCGGCCAGCAGCCCGGCGGCTACGGGCAGCCGCCGCAGTACGGGCAGCCGGGTCAGTACGGCCAGCCCGGGGGCCACGGCCAGCCCGGCTCCGGGCAGCAGCCGAGGAAGTCCCGGACCGGGCTGGTCGTCGGCCTGGTCGCGCTCGCCGTCGTCGTGATCGCCGCGGCGATCGTCCTGCCGATCGTGCTCGGCCAGGACGTGCTCGACCGCGCGCAGGCCGAGAGCGACATCGCGCAGCAGTTCGAGGAGACCTTCGGCGTCGCCGTCGACGTCTCCTGCGACGACGAGATGGTCGTCGAGGACGGCGCCACCTACGAGTGCACCGGGACCACCGACGACGGCGAGGACGTGACGCTGCAGATCGCGATCACCGACGCGGACGAGGCCGCCTACACGTGGGAGGTCGCCTCCTGACCGGGGGCCGCTGGACCGGGGGCCGCTGAGCTCCGGGCCGGCCGGCGCCTCAGTCGAGGGCGTCGGCCGGCCAGCCCAGGGCGGCGCCCAGCCGCCCCAGCGAGGACCGCAGCCCGTGCGCGTCGGCCAGCGCGGCCAGCGCCGCGGCGTCGGCCGGCCGGGTGGGCAGCGCCCCCTCCACCGGCGGCAGGTCGACGTCCCGGGCCACGGCCACCACCACCGGCGCGGCGTCCAGGTACTCCCCGCCGGCGTGCAGCTTCTCGAGCACGCCGCGCGTGAGCGGCGCCCGGGGCACCGCGGTGCGGGCCGCGGCCGCGCGGATGCCGGCCAGGTCGCCGAACTCGGTGACCAGCGCCGCCGCCGTCTTCGCGCCGATGCCGGCCACGCCGGGCAGGCCGTCGCTGGGGTCCCCGCGCAGCACCGCGAAGTCGGCGTAGGCCCGCCCGGGGATGCCGTACTTCGCCGCCACCGCCGCCTCGTCGACCACCTCGATGTCGGCGATGCCGCGCGCGGTGTACAGCACCCGCACGCCGCGGGCGTCGTCGACCAGCTGGAACAGGTCCCGGTCGCCGGTGACGACGTCGACCGGCCCGCGCGCGCGGGTGGCCAGCGTGCCGATGACGTCGTCGGCCTCGTAGCCCGGCGCGCCGACCCGGGCGATGCCCGCCGCGGCCAGCACGTCCACCAGCACGGGCACCTGCGGGGACAGCTCGTCGGGGGTCTCCTCCCCGCCGTCGGGCGCGAGCCGGTGCGCCTTGTACGACGGCAGCGCCTCGACCCGGAACGCCGGGCGCCAGTCGTCGTCCCAGCAGGCGACCAGCCGGGTGGGGGCGTGGGCGGTGAGCAGCCGGGCGGTCATGTCCAGGAACCCGCGGACGGCGTTGACCGGGCGGCCGTCGGGCGAGGTCACGCTGGTCGGGACGCCGTAGAAGGCCCGGAAGTAGAGGCTCGCGGCGTCGAGCAGCATCGTGGTCACGGGCGGACCGTAGCCGCCGGGGACAACGGGCCGGGGAAACCGGCGCGGGCGCGGCCGGGCCGCGGGGTTAGTGTCCCGGCGTGGCAAGCAGCACGGGGGCCCTCGTCAGCATCGACCGCGTACACGCCGCCCGCACCGTGGCCGGGGAGCTCGGCGTCGACGTCCTGGTCCTCACCCCGGGCTCGGACCTGCGCTACCTGTCCGGTTACCACGCCCACGCGATGGAGCGGCTGACCGCGCTGGTCGTCCCGCGCCGCGGGGAGCCGCTGCTGGTCGTCCCGCGCCTGGAGGCGCCGATGGTCGACGCCTCCCCGGCCGGCGCGCTCGGCCTGGAGGTGCACGCCTGGGACGAGACCGACGACCCGTTCGCCGTCGTCGCCCGGGAGGTGACCGCCCGGCTGGGCGCCGCCCCCTCGCGGGTCGCGGTGGGGGCGCGCACCTGGGCCGAGCACGCCCTCGGCGTGCACCGGGCGCTGCCCGGCTCGGCGCTGGAGCTGGCCACCCCGGTGCTGGACCGGCTGCGGATGGTCAAGACCCCCGCGGAGGTGGAGGAGCTCGCCCTCGCCGGCGCGGCCATCGACCGGGTGCACGCCCGGATGGGGGAGTGGCTGCGGGTCGGGCGCACCGAGGCGGAGGTCGGCGCCGACGTCGCCGCGGCGATCCTGGCCGAGGGACACGTGGGGGTGGACTTCACCATCGTCGGCTCCGGCCCCAACGGCGCCAGCCCGCACCACGAGCTCTCCGACCGGGTGGTGCAGGCCGGGGACCTGGTCGTCGTCGACATCGGCGGGGAGACCGCCACCGGCTACCGGTCGGACTGCACCCGCACCTACGTCGTCGGCGGGGAGCCCGACGCCGAGGTGGCCGAGTGGTACGCGGTGCTCAGGGACGCGCAGGAGGCCGCCGTCGCCGCCGTCCGGCCCGGGGTGACCGCCGAGCAGGTCGACGCCGCCGCGCGCGACCGGATCGCCGCCGCCGGGTGGGGCGGGCACTTCATCCACCGCACCGGGCACGGCATCGGCCTGGACACCCACGAGGCGCCCTACATCGTGGCGGGCAACGACCTGCCGCTGGAGGCGGGGATGGCGTTCTCCGTGGAGCCGGGCATCTACCTGGCCGGCCGCTGCGGCGCCCGGATCGAGGACATCGTCGTCTGCACCGACGACGGCGTCCGCACGCTCAACGAGGGCACCCGTGAGCTCGTCGTCCTCCCCGGCTGAGCCGCACTCCGACGTCGACCGGGCGCTGCTGGCCGCCCTGGTGCGGGACGGGCGGGCCAGCTACACCGAGCTCGCCGAGCGGGTCGGCCTGTCGGTGTCGGCGGTGCACCAGCGGGTGCGCCGGCTCGAGCAGCGCGGGCTGATCACCGGGTACCGGGCGCGGATCGACGCCCGGCGGGTGGGGCTGGGGCTGACCGCGTTCGTGTCGATCACCCCGCTGGACCAGGCCCAGGCCGACGACGCCCCGGCCAAGCTCACCCACCTGGACGCGATCGAGGCCTGCTACTCCGTCGCGGGCATCGAGAGCTACCTGCTCAAGGTGCGGGTGGCCTCGCCCGAGGCGCTGGAGGCGCTGCTGCGCGAGATCCGCACGACGGCGAACGTGAGCACCCGCACCACCGTCGTGCTGTCCACCTTCTACGAGGACCGTCCTCCCGTCTGAGCCCGGAGGACCGGCGTGCCCGACTCCCTGGCCCGCGGGGTGGGGGACCACCTGCCCGGCACGCTGCTGGCGCTGCTGGCGGCGACGCTGTTCGGGCTGGGCTCGGTGCTGCAGCACGAGGCGGCGGTCCGCGCCACCGTCGGCGGGCGGCTGCGGATGCGGGCGATGGTGCGCCAGCGCACCTGGCTGCTCGGCCAGGCGGCCACCACCAGCGGCACCGTCGCCCAGGTGGCGGCGCTGGCGCTGGCGCCGGTGGCGATCGTGCAGCCGCTGCTGGCCGGCGCGCTGGTGGCGGCGCTGGCGGTGCGCACCGTCCGCACCGGGCACCCGCCGTCCCGGACCGAGGGGGCCGGGGCCGCGCTCACCGTGGGCGGGCTCGTGGTCTTCGTCGTGGCGGCCCGCCCGGGCCGGGGCTCGGGGGACCCGCCGCCGGCCGTGGCGGCCGTGGTCGCCGTCGTGCTGGTGGTGCTGGCGGTCGCGCTCACCGCCCGGCTGCGCGGCGGCAGCGGCGCGGCGCTGGCCTGCGGGGTCACCGGGGGCCTGGCCGCCGGGGTGGCCGCGGTGCTGGTCTCGGCCGGGCTCGGGGTGCTCGCGGCCGACGGGGTGGCCGGTGCGCTGGCCCGGCCCGAGCCGTGGGGTGCGGTGGTGGCCTCGGTGGCCTCCCAGGTGGGGGCGCAGCAGGCCTACGGCCGCGGGGCGCTGTCCTGGTCACTGCCCGCGCTCGTGGTGTTCGACCCGCTGGCCGCGGTGCCCGCGGCCCGGCTGCTGCTCGGGGAGCACCTCGAGCCGGGGCACGCGGCGGTGTGGGGGCCGGCCGCGGTGGTCGCCGTCGTCGGGGTCGTCCTGCTCACCCACAGCAGCGGGCCGCCGCGGGAGGCGGCACCCGCCGTCGGGACCTGACGCCCGTCACTCAACCGTTATCCCCAACTAACCGAGGAACTACCTGGTTGTGCCGTCCTGGGGACGGGGAGCGGCGACGACGGCGGTGCGACTGGACATCGTCTCGAACACGTGTTCGCATCGGGGTCGTGAGGTGGGACGCCCGGCGCCTCGACGCCGACGAGGAGACGCTGCTGCCGGGGATGCCGAGCCTGCGCGGGCTGCTGCGCAGCGTGGAGGTGCCCGAGTTCCCGGGTGTGACGATGCACGAGGTGCTGTGCCGGTCGGCCCTCAACGCGGTGCCCGAGGGCTCGCGGATGCCGTTTGCCTACACGATCAACCCGTACCGGGGCTGCCTCCACCAGTGCGTCTACTGCTTCGCCCGCTCGACGCACGAGTGGCTGGACCTGGACGCCGGCCGCGACTTCGACACCCAGATCGTCGTCAAGACCAACCTGGTCGAGGTGCTGCGCCGGGAGCTCGCCAGGCCGTCCTGGAAGCGCGAGCACGTGGCGCTGGGCACCAACACCGACCCCTACCAGCGCGCCGAGGGCCGCTACCGGCTGATGCCCGGCGTCATCCGCGCGCTGGCCGACTCCGGCACGCCGTTCTCGATCCTCACCAAGGGCACGCTGGCCCGCCGGGACCTGCCACTGCTGGCGAACGCCGCGCGGGACGTCCCGGTGGGCTTCGGCGTCTCGATGGCCGTCTGGGACGACGACCTGCACGCGAGCCTGGAGCCGGGGGTCCCCTCGCCGCGCGCCCGGCTGGACCTGGTGCGCGCGGTGACCGACGCCGGGCTGCCGTGCGGGGTGTTCCTCGCCCCGGTGCTGCCTGGCCTCACCGACCGCCTCGCCGACCTCGACGCCGCCCTGGAGGCCATCGCCGCCGCCGGCGCCACCGGGGTGACCGTGGTGCCGCTGCACCTGCGCCCGGGTGCCCGCGAGTGGTTCTCCGCCTGGCTGGCGCGCGAGCACCCCGCCCTGGTGGGCCGCTACCGGCAGCTGTACCGCGGCGGGGCGTACGTGCCCCCGGAGTACCGGGCCTGGCTGGCCGGGCGGGTCGGGCCGCTGCTGCGCCGGCACGGCCTCGACGGCCGGTCGGGAGGCGCGGCCCGGGGGGCGGAGGCGCCCTCGGGAGTCCCCGGGGACGACGAGGCCGCCTTCCCCGCCGGCAGCATGCCGCCGGCCCGCCACGACGCCCCGCGGGGCCGCGCGGCCCGCGCGCGGCGGTCCCGGGACGGCGCGGTGCCCGGCCAGCTGGCGCTGATCTGAAACGGTCAGGCAAGCCTTCCCTGACCATTGGGTGCCGCAACGAAATGGCGGTGAGGAAGGTGAGCCTTCCCTACCCGTAACGCGTTGACCTGCGGCTTCTCAGGTCAGGCTCACCTGGGGAAATGGTCGGAGAACGACACGCGGAATGCATTCCGGGGTCGAGATCGACGCCATTCTGCGGCACACTGGGGTCAGCCGATCCGTCCGAGCCCGGAGGACCAGAGATGACCGCCGTCGTGCCCCCCGTCGCCGAGTGCACCGTCACCGGCTGCTCCTACAACGACCACGACCACGGCTGCCACGCCTTCGCGATCACCGTGAGCAGCCACAACGGCAGTGCCGACTGCGGGACCTTCATCCCGCTCACCGTCCGCGGCGGCCTGCCCCGGGCCGAGGCGCTGGTGGGTGCGTGCCAGCGGACCGACTGTGTGCACAACGACGCCCTCGAGTGCCACGCCGACGGCATCCGGGTGGGCTTCGACCACGACACCGCCACCTGCATGACCTACTCGCCGGCCTGACGGGACCCCGGCACCTCTCCGCGACGACGGCCCGGGCCTCCGCCCGGGCCGTCGTGCCGTCCGGGGGAGGAGCGGGCTCAGGCCGGAGGCGCCCCGGCCTTGTTCGCGCGGGCGGCCCGCTCGGCCCGCACCGCACCCCGGGCGGCCACCGGCTCGGCGCCGGCCGCCAGGGCCAGCCGGCGGTAGGAGTCGTAGGACAGCGTCTCGTAGACGGCGGCCAGCGCCTCGGCCCGCTGCCGGCGCGCACCGGTCGTGGTGGCGCGCAGGTACAGGGCGGTGCGCACCGCGTGCTTGGCGAACGTCACCTGCAGCGCCTGGCTGGACAGCCGGCCGCCGACGTGTGAGGCGAAACCGGGGCCGCGGCGCAGCGCGGGCAGCACCCACGGGCTGTCGGCCAGCGCGGGGAAGCGGTTGCGCACCGCCTCCCAGGCGTGCCACGCGGTCAGCGCCCCCGGCACCGACCACTCACCGTCGTCGGTGCGCACCACCAGGCGGCGGGCGGTGGCGTGCACCTGGTCACGGCGCAGGTCGCGGAAGGTGCCCACCGGGGCCGGCCAGCGCAGCGCGATCGCGCACCACACGACCGTGCGCAGGTGCTCGGGCTCCTCGCTGCGCACCTCGGTGAGCGGCCGCAGGTCCAGCGTCCGCGGATCGGGCTCCGGCGTCGGGGGCACCGGCAGGGGGACCCCGCCGTACCGGGCCACCTTGCTGTACAGGGTCACGGTGGCGGGCTTCCAGCCCCGGGCCGCCGCGACGTCGTCCATCCCGCCCTCGGCCAGCTCGTCGGGGCCGAGGCCGAGCTCCAGGGCCGCGTCGATCAGCCGGCGCCACTGCACCGCGTAGCCCTCCGGGGGCTCCAGCCGGGCCCAGGCCTGCGCGGCGGGCGGCGACGGCATCTCCGGGAGCGGTCCCTGCCAGCCCTTCGCCATGTCCTCACCATACCCGTTATCCCCAACTACCTGGTCAACTTCCCGGGAAACCGGAAAACAATCAACGACCAGCGCAGGGAACACGCCGGCGACGACGGGCCGAGGGGCGCCGCGCCGCTGTGCCGGGGGAGTCCCGGTGGGGGGAGGGCCGGGCCCTCACGCGCCTCCGGCGGTCAGCAGCTGCGAGCGGACGTCGCCCTTGAGCACCTTGCCCACCGTGGACCGCGGCAGGTCGGCCCAGACGAGCACCTCCTTGGGTGCCTTGACGCCGCCGATGCGGGCGCGGACGAACACGCGGACGTCGGCGGGGTCCAGCGCCTCCCCGGCCCGCGGCTGGACGACGGCGACCACCCGCTCGCCCCACTTCTCGTCGGGCACGCCGACCACCGCGCAGTCCTGCACCGCCGGGTGGGCCAGGACCGCCTGCTCGACCTCGGCCGAGTACACGTTGAAGCCGCCGCTGATGATCACGTCCTTCGCGCGGTCGACGAGGTACAGCCAGCCGTCGGCGTCGAGGTAGCCGACGTCGCCGGTGTGGTGCCAGCCGAGCCGGCTCGCCTCCGCGGTGGCCTGCGGGTCCCGGTGGTAGCCGTCCATGACCAGCGAGCCGCGGACGACGACCTCGCCGCGCTCGCCGGCCGGGAGCAGCCGCCCGGCGTCGTCCACGACCGCCACGGTGGTGAGCGGCGTCGGCCGGCCGGCGGAGGCGAACCGCTCCCGGGCGGGGGAGCCGTCGGGGCGCAGGTGGTCGGCCGGCGCCATCGTCGAGATCATCATCGGTGCCTCGGACTGGCCGTACAGCTGGCCGAGGACGGGGCCGATGCGCCGGATGGCCTCCTCGAGGCGGTCGGGGGACATGGGCGCGGCGCCGTACCAGAGGCACTGCAGGGCGGAGAGGTCCGTGCCGTCGAGGTCGGGGTGGGCGAGCAGCCGGTAGACCAGCGTGGGCGGCAGGAAGGCGTGCGTGACCCGGTGCCGCTCGGCGAGGGCGAGGAACTGCCCGAGGTCCGGTGCCGGCATGACGACGATCTCGCCGCCGAGGGCCATCACCGGGAAGCACAGCACCCCGGCGGCGTGGGTCAGCGGCGCGAGCGCCAGGTAGGTGGGCCGGCCGGTGAACGGATAGCTCATGAGCGTCAGCGCCGACATGGTCTCGAGGTTGCGGTCGGTCAGGCGCACGCCCTTGGGGCGGCCGGTGGTGCCGCCGGTGCCGACCAGCACGACCAGACCGCCGGGCGGCTCGGTGTCGTCCCCCTCGGGAGCGCCGGCCAGCCAGTCCTGCAGCGCCGGGTCGCCGCCGCCGCCGTCGCCGTCCAGGCAGACCAGGGTGGTCAGCCGCGGCAGGCGGTCGCGGATCGCGGCCACCAGCGGCGCGAAGGAGTGCTGGTAGAGCAGCGCGGTGCAGCCGAACAGGTCGAGCAGCTCGCGGTTCTCCGCGGCCTCGTTGCGGGGGTTGACCGGGCACCACACCGCGCCGGCGCGGGCGATGCCGAAGACGGCGGCGAACGCGGTGGGGTCGTTGGCCGACAGGACCGCGACGGGGTCGCCCGGCCGGACGCCGGAGCGGGCCAGCGCCCCGGCGACCCGCCGGCTGAACCGCTGCACCTCGCCGTAGCTCATCGACCCGTCCGGGCCGGTCAGGCAGGGGGCGTCCGGGCCGAGGGAGGCGCCCTTGTCCAGGTAGGCGGTGAGGCTCACCGGTCCACCCGCCGGTCGCCCCCACCGCCGGAGGCCCTGGGTTCGGTCATGCGGGGATCGTGCCCGACCCGGGTGCCCGGGGCCCGTCCTGCGGCGGCGCCGTCCCGCCTCCACCATGTGCCGGTGCGCACGGTGGGTGTCGAGGAGGAGCTGCTGGTCGTCGACCCGTCGGGGACGCCGGTGCCGCGCGGCCCCGAGGCGCTGGCGGTGGCCGCCCACCGCGGGGAGGGGGAGACCCCCGAGCAGCACGAGAGCGCGGCGCAGGAGGAGGGCTCCCCGGGGCACCTGGTGCCCGAGCTCAAGCGGCAGCAGGTGGAACTGGGCACCCGGGTGTGCACCGGGCTGGCCGAGGTGGAGCGGGAGCTGCGGTACTGGCGCGGGCGCGCCGACGCCGCCGCCCGCGCCGTCGGGACCCGGGTGGCGGCGCTGGCCACCTCACCGGTCGGCGTCGAGCCGGAGACGACGCCGGGCGAGCGCTACGCGGAGATGACCGACACCTTCGGGCTCATCGCCCGCGACCAGCTCACCTGCGGCTGCCACGTGCACGTGTCGGTGGACGGCGACGAGGAGGGCGTGGCCGTCCTCGACCGGATCCGGGTGTGGCTGCCGGTGCTCACCGCGCTGACCGCCAACTCGCCGTTCTGGCTGGGCGCCGACTCCGGGTACGCCAGCTTCCGGTCCCAGGCGTGGAACCGCTGGCCGTCGTCGGGCCCCACCGAGCTGTTCGGCGACCCGGCGACCTACCACCGGGTGGTCGCCGACCTGGTCGCGACCCGCACGATCGTCGACGCCGGGATGGTCTACTTCGACGCCCGGCTGTCGCGGACCTGGCCCACCGTCGAGGTGCGCAGCGCCGACGTCGCGCTGCGGGTCGAGGACGCGGTCACCCACGCCGGGCTGGTGCGCGCGCTGGTGGACACCGCCGCCCGCGAGTGGCGCGCGGGCGTCCCCGCCCCTCGGGTGCGCAGCGAGCTGCTGCGGGTGGCCGCCTGGCGGGCCGGGCGCTCGGGCACCACCGCCGACCTGGTGCACCCGCGCACCGGGACGCCGGCGCCGGCCGCCGACGTGGTGGCGGCGCTGCTGGAGCACGTCCGCCCGGCGCTGGAGGCCAGCGGCGACCGGCAGCGGGTCGCCGACGGCGTGGCGGCGGTCCTGGAGCGCGGCACCGGCGCGGACCTGCAGCGCCGCGTGCACGCCGACACCGGCGACCTCACCGCCGTCGTCCGCGCGGCGGTGCAGCTCACGACCGGGAGGTGAGCTGCCGGGCAGGGCGGATATCGTCCCGCCATGTACACCGCGAGCTGGCACGACGTCGTGCGGCGCGACCTGTTCGGGCCGTCCCCCGATCCCCGGGACCGCCCCTACCGGTTCGTCGTGCGGCTGGCGCTGGTGGTCTTCCGGCTGCTGCGGCTGCAGTTCGACGTGCGGGGCTCCGAGCACGTGCCGACGTCGGGCGGCGCAGTGGTCTGCAGCAACCACGTCAGCTTCCTGGACTTCACCTTCCTCGGCCTGGCCGCGCTGCCGCGGCACCGGCTGGTCCGGTTCATGGCCAAGGCCTCGGTGTTCGCGCACTGGTTCGCCGGGCCGTTCATGCGCGCCATGCGGCACATCCCGGTCGACCGCAAGGCCGGCGCGGCCGCGTTCGACGCCGCGGTGCGGGCGCTCAAGGACGGCGAGGTCGTCGGCGTCTTCCCCGAGGCGACGATCAGCCAGAGCTTCACCGTCAAGGACCTCAAGGCCGGCGCCGCCCGGATGGCCCTCGACGCCGGGGTGCCGATCGTCCCGGCCGCGGTGTGGGGCGGGCACCGGGTGGCCACCAAGAAGCACCCGGTGGACCTCACCCGCGGCCGGGCGGTGACCGTGCTGCTCGGCGAGCCGGTCGTCCCCCTGCCCGGCGAGCGGCCCGCGGCGCTGCTGGCCCGCACCCGCGTGGCGATGGAGGCGCTGCTCGACGAGGCGCAGCGCACCTATCCGCAGCAGCCCTCGGGCCCCGAGGACCTGTGGTGGGTGCCGGCGCACCTGGGCGGGACCGCGCCCACCCTGGAGGAGGCCACGGCCCGCGACGCGCAGGACGCCGCCGGGCAGCGGGTGAGGGCGCGGACCTCGCGCCGCGCGCGGCTGGCCCGCCGCCTCCGGCGCCGCGGCTGAGGACCCGCTACTCCACCACCACCGGGGCCATGAGCCGGAACGCCTCCAGTTCGACGTCGTACCACCGGCGCAGCCGGCCCAGCGGTTCCATGCCCAGGCGCCGGCACACCGCCCGCGAGGCCTCGTTGCCGGGCCGGACGACGGCGTAGACCTCCGGCACGCCCGCGCCGAAGGCGTGGTCGACCACCGCCCGCGCGGCCTCGGTGGCGTAGCCGCGGCCCCAGCACTCCGGGTGCAGGTGCCAGCCCACCTCGACCTCCCCGACGCCGCCGGGCAGCGGCTTGAGCAGCACCGTGCCGGCCACCACCGGCTCCGGCCCGCGCACCTCCACCGCCCAGCAGCCGTGCACCGGGTCCGCGCGCCGGATCTCCGCCCACCGGCCCACCAGCTCCACCGGGCCCACCGACGGGGGGCCGCCCAGCCAGCGGGTGACCTCCTCGCGCCGGTAGATGTCGGCGAGCCGGGCCAGGTCGTCGCGGCCGGTGGTCCACGGGCGCAGCCGCAGCCGGTCGGTGAGCAGCTCCCCGTCCGGCACGGTCATCGCGACTGCCTACCCGGCGCCCCCCGCGCTACCCGCGGACCCGGCGCCGGAGCGGCCCGGGCGCGCCGTCATGCTCGGGGCCGTGACGCCCCCGACCGACCTGCTGCTCACCGACGTGACCGTCGGCGACCGTCCCGGCCGTGCCGTGCACGTCGTCGACGGGCGGATCGCCTGGACCGGCGCGGCCGCCGACGCGCCGCGGGCCGGCCGGGTGCTGGCCGGGGAGGGGGCGCTGCTCACCCCGGCGTTCGTGGACGCGCACGTGCACGCCACCGCGACCGGCCTGGCGCTCACCGGTCTCGACCTCCACTCGAGGTCGAGCCTCGCGGAGGCGGTGGCCGCGGTCGCCGAGGCGGTGCGCGGCGCGCCGCCGGGCATCCTGCTGGGCACCGGCTGGGACGAGACCGGCTGGCCCGAGGGCCGGGGGCTCACCCGCGCCGACCTGGACGCCGTCGTCGGGGACCGGCCGGCCTACCTGGCCCGCGTCGACGTGCACTCCGCGACCGTCTCCACCGCGCTGCTCGACCTGGTGCCCGGCGTCCGCGGCCTGCCCGGCTTCTCGCCGGACGGGCAGCTGCGGCTGGACGCCCACCACGCCGCCCGGCAGGCCGCCTACGGGGCGGTGACCGCGCCGCAGCGGGCCGCCGCGCAGGCCGCCACGCTCGCCGAGGCGGTGCGGCTGGGCATCGGCAGCCTGCACGAGATGGCCGGGCCCGAGGTGTCCGGCGCCGCGGACCTGCGCGCGCTGCTGGACCTGGCCCGGCAGCGGCCGGCGCCGCGGGTCACCGGCTACTGGGGAGAGCTGGCCGAGCGCGGCGGGCTGGACCTGGTGCGCGAGCTGGACCTGGCCGGCGCCGGCGGCGACCTGTTCTGCGACGGCGCGTTCGGCTCGCACACCGCCGCGCTGCACGCCCCCTACGCCGACCGGCCGGGCACCGCCGGGGCGCTGCGGTTCGACACCGCCTCCCTGGTCGACCACGTGCGCGCCTGCACCGCCGCCGGGATCCAGGCCGGTTTCCACTGCATCGGCGACGCCGCCGTCGACCAGGTGCTCGACGCGGTCGGGACGGTGGTGGCCGAGCTCGGGCCGGCCGCCGTGCGGGCCTGCCGGCACCGGCTCGAGCACGTGGAGATGGCGAGCCCGGAGGCGGTCGAGCGGATGCGGTCGTGGGGGATGGTGGCCAGCGTCCAGCCCGCCTTCGACGCGGCCTGGGGCGGCCCGGCGGGCATGTACGCCGAGCGGCTGGGCGCCGAGCGCGCGGCCGGGTGCAACCCGTTCGCCGACCTCGCCGACGCCGGTGTCGCCCTGGCGCTGGGCAGTGACGCCCCGGTGACGCCGATGGACCCCTGGGGCGGCGTGCACGCGGCCGTCGACCACCGCACCGCCGGCGCCGGGCTGCGCCCGTTCGACGCCTTCGACGCGGCCACCCACGGCGGCTGGCACGCCGTCCGCGCGGAGACCGCCGCCGGGCCGCTGGCGCCGGGCGCCCCGGCCGACCTCGCGCTGTGGGCCACAGACGCCGGCCTGTCGGCGGTGCTCGACCGCCGGGACCGGCCGGCCTGCCGACAGCTGCTGGTCGGAGGCCGGCCACTGCGGTCGCTGTAACCACCCGGTCCGGGGGACGGCACACCCGGGGGACCCCGCGCCGGTCGCGTCCCGGAGGACGGGGGGCGGGGTGGGATGCTCGTGGGTGGGCCACGACCGTGGCCCGCACCCGTCCGCCGCGGACGGGTGCAGCCGGACGCCCGGGCGCCGCCCGCGGCAGGACGTCGCGGGGAGGTCGTGGGTGCCGCCAGCAGCCGTGACGGAGGAGCGGGACACCGGCTCCGGTGCGCCCGCGGGGACCGGCCGGCGCCGGACCCGCCGCCTGCCGTGGCGCACCGCGCTCGCCGCCGCCGGCGGCCTGGCGATGCTGCTGGCCTTCCCCGGCTGGTCGCTGCCCCCGCTGGCGGTGCTCGGCCCCGCGGCGCTGGCGCTGGCCGTGCGCGGGCAGCGGGCCCGGTCGGGCGCGTGGCTGGGCCTGGTGTGCGGCCTGGCGTTCTTCGTGCCGCTGCTGTCCTGGACCGGCATCTACGTGGGCGCGTTCCCCTGGCTGGCCCTGGCCGTCTCCCAGGCCCTCTTCCTCGCGCTGCTCGGCGCGGCCGGCGCGGCGGTGTCCGGCCTGCGGCTGTGGCCGCTGTGGACCGCCGCGCTGTGGGTGGCCGACGAGGCGCTGCGCGGCCGCCTCCCGCTCGGCGGCTTCCCCTGGGGCCGGCTGGGGCTGAGCCAGACCGACGGCGCCTTCCTCTCCCTCGCCGCCTACGGCGGGGTGCCGCTGGTGTCCTTCGCCGTCGCGCTCACCCGCACGCCGCTGGCCGCGGCGCTGCTCGCGCTGGCCCGGGTCCGGCGGGCGGCCGGCGGGGGCGCGACCCGCGGGCCGGCGCTGCGCACGGCGGCCGCGCTGGTCGCCGCCGTCCTCGCCGTCCCGCTGCTCGGGGCGCTGGCCTGGACGCCGCTGCCCGGCCCCTCGCTCACCGCGGGCGGCCCCACGAGGACCGTCGCCGTCATCCAGGGCGACGTCCCGGAGGCCGGGCTGGAGTTCAACGCCCGCCGCCGGGCGGTGCTGGACAACCACGTGCAGCAGACGGTGCAGCTGGCCGCCGCGGTCGCGGCCGGGGACCAGGCGCAGCCGGACCTGGTCGTCTGGCCGGAGAACAGCTCCGACATCGACCCCTACCGCAACGCCGACGCCGCCCGGCAGATCAGCCGCGCCGCCGAGGCGATCGGCGCGCCGATCCTGGTGGGCGCGGTCGTCGAGGGGCCGGGCCGGTACCTGAGCAACACCGGCATCGTGTGGGACCCCGAGACCGGGCCCGGCGACACCTACGTCAAGCGGCACCCCGTCCCGCTGGCCGAGTACGTGCCGGCGCGGGGGTTCTTCCGCTTCTTCAGCGACAAGGTCGACCTGGTCCGCCGGGACTTCGCCCACGGCACCGAGGTCGGGGTGCTCGACGTCGGCGGCGCGCCGGTGGGCGACGTCATCTGCTTCGAGGTGGTCTACGACTCCCTGGTCGCCGACACCGTGCGGGCCGGCGCCGGGATGCTCGTCGTCCAGACCAACAACGCCACCTTCGGCTACACCGACGAGAGCGAGCAGCAGCTGGCCGCCAGCCGGCTGCGCGCGGTGGAGTTCGGCCGCACCGTCGTCGTCGCGGCCACCAGCGGCATCTCCGCCGTCGTGGCGCCCGACGGGTCGCTGGCCCGCCGCTCGGAGCTGTTCACCCCCGCGGTGTTCGTCGAGGACGTCGCCCAGCGCGACTCCACCACCGTCGCCGAGCGGCTGGGGGCGGCGCCGGAGTGGGTGCTGACCGCCCTGGGGGCCGGCGCGGTGCTCGCGGTCGCCGCCCCGGCGCTGCGCCGCCGGCAGCGGGCCCGCCGGGCCGCCCGGTGAGCGCGGCGCGGGTCCTCGTCGTGGTCCCCACCTACGACGAGGTGGAGAACCTCGAGCCGGTCCTCGACCGGCTGCACGCCGCCGTCCCCGACGTGCACGCCCTGGTCGTCGACGACGGCTCGCCCGACGGCACCGGTGAGCTGGCCGAGAAGCTGGCCGCGCGGGACGACCGGGTGCACGTGCTGCGCCGCACCGAGAAGGCGGGCCTGGGCCCGGCCTACGTCGCCGGCTTCCGCTGGGGCCGCGAGCGCGGCTACGACGTGCTGGTCGAGATGGACGCCGACGGCTCCCACCACCCCGAGCAGCTGCCGCTGCTGCTGGCCGCCCTCGACGACGCCGACCTCGTGCTGGGCTCCCGCTACGTGCCCGGCGGCAGCGTCGAGGACTGGCCGCGCCGGCGGCTGCTGCTGTCCCGGCTGGGCAACGTCTACACCCGCCGCGCGCTGCGGCTGCCCCTGGCCGACGCCACCGGCGGGTTCCGCGCCGTCCGCGGGGAGCTGGTGGACCGGCTGCCCTTCGACCGCGTGGCCAGCCAGGGCTACTGCTTCCAGGTCGACTGGGCCTGGCGCGCCTGGCGGGAGGGCGCCCGGGTGGTGGAGGTGCCGATCACCTTCAGCGAACGCGAGTTCGGCAGGAGCAAGATGACGCCCTCGATCGTTGGAGAGGCGTTGGCACGGGTCACCCTCTGGGGCCTGCTGGACCGGCTGGCCGACCGCCTGCCGGGCCGGGTCCCACCGCCCGTGCCGGGACGGGTCCGCGAGCGCGGGCGGTCCAGCGAGGTCCGGTAGGCGGACCCGGGCCGCACGCGAGCCGGGCCGGGGAGTGCCGTGGGACACCGGGTACGGGTGCTGGCGGGGCTGTGGGCCCTCGCCGAGGTCGTCGTCTTCGCGCTGGTCGCCGCGTGGATCGGCGTGGGCTGGACGCTGCTGGCCGCGCTGGCCACCACCGTCCTGGGCTGGACCCTGCTGGCCCGGCAGGGGACCCGGGCGCTGGACGAGCTGCGCGCCCGCGCCCGGGAGCACCGCGCGCCGGGCACCGCGGCCACCGACGCCGGGCTGATCGCCGTCGGCGGCGCGCTGATGGTGCTGCCGGGCTTCCTCGGCGACGTCGTCGGCCTGCTGTGCCTGCTGCCGCCCACCCGGCCGCTGGTGCGCGCCGCCGTGGGCCGCGGGCTGGCCGCCCGGCTGGGCCTGTCCGCGCCGGTGCGGGTGCGCAGCGCCCGGGTGCCCGGCGCGACGGCGGCCCGCCCGCCGGTGCGGATCGTCGAGGGCGAGGTCGTCGAGGGCGAGGTCGTCGAGGGCCCCGTCGTCGAGGGCCCCGTCGTGCTCGACACCCGCCCTCACGCCTGACCGTTCAGTCCCGCCGGAGGGGCCGGAACCGCAGGCAGGTGCGCTCGCCCACCCGCTCGACGCCGATGACCTCCAGCCGGCCGCGGGCGACGCCGTCGAAGGCCCGCAGGCCGCCGCCGAGCAGCACCGGCACGACGTCGACGCGCAGCTCGTCGAACAGGCCGGCGTCGATCAGCTGGCGGTTGAGGTCGGCCCCGCCGACGACGGTGACCGCCTTCTCGCCGGCCAGCTCGCGGGCGGTGTCCACGGCCTCGCGGAGGTCGCCGCAGAAGGTGACCCACAGCCGGTCGTTGCGCCGCGGCGGGGTCGCCGGCGGGTGCGAGGTCAGGACGACGATCGGCACCTGGTACTCGTAGTCGTCGGCGTAGGAGTCGGGGTCGGGCGCGCCGTCGTAGGTGCGCCGGCCCATGAGCACCGCGCCGGTCTCGGCCTGGGACGCCGCCAGGTACTCCTCGCCGGCCGGGGTGCCGAGGTCGGCGTACAGCATGCCGAAGTCCCCCTCGGGGTCGGCGGTGTAGCCGTCCAGGGACGTGGTCATGCCGGCGATCAGGTGCGCCACGGGGTCCTCCTCGGTCGGGTCCTGCGGGGCAGACCGGGGGAGGGGCGGCGACTCATCGGTCCCCGGACGCGGAACGGCCCCGGTGGGGAGTCCCACCGGGGCCGTCGACGGTCCTGGAACGGCCCGCCTCCCGGGGCCCGCCGCGCGCTCGCGAGCGGTGGGGAGGCGGGTCCTTCCTCAGCTGGCGCGGGTCCGCCGGCCGCGCAGCACCTCGAGACGCTCGGCCAGGACCTCCTCGAGGTCCTCGACGGAGCGCCGCTCGAGCAGCATGTCCCAGTGCGTCCGCGGCGGCTTGACCTTCTTGGGCGCCGGCTCGGAGCCGCCGACCAGCTTGGCCGAGGAGCCGTCGAACTTGCACTCCCAGGTGTCGGGCACCTCGGCGTCGTCCGCGAAGGGGACGGTGAACTGGTGACCCGAGGGGCACTTGTACTCGACGTACTGCCGCTCGATCGGCGCGGTGTTCCGCTCGGTCTCGTAGCTCACGCTGCCCAGTCGGCTGCCCCGCAGGGAACGCTCGCCCATGGCACACCGTCCTCTCGTGCTGGTGGTGTCGGTCAGGACTCCTCGTCGCGGCAGGGGGTACCCACTGCGGGAGGGTGTCGAAAGAGACCAACGGCGGATTTCGCGGAGAGATTCCGCTGAGTCGGTTCCCCATCATCGCATGGGGTGGTATTGGGCCACGCGCGACCCCCTCGGCCGGGGGAGAGCGGCCGGCTCAGGGGAGGGCGAGCTGCCCCGGGCCCGCCGCGGTCGGGCCCAGCTGGCCGAGCACGTGGTGCCGCCGGCACAGCACCTGGTAGTGCACCTCCGGGCCGGGCTCCGGGCCCACCCCGGCGCCCTCCGCCTCACCCGGGGCCGGGGTGGGCGCGGTGTCGGCGACGACGACGGTGGCGCCCTCGCGCACCATCTGCCCGTCGACGACCCGGGCGTTGAGCAGCCCGGGCAGCCCGCACCAGCACAGCACCTCGACCTGGATCCGCTGCACGTCGTCGGCGACCTCGAGCAGCCGCTGCGTGCCCGGGAACAGCCGCGCGCGGAAGTCGGTGGTCAGCCCGAAGGCGTAGACGTCGACGTGCGAGGCGTCGACGAGCTCGGCGAGCTGGTCCACCTGCCCGGGGGTGAGGAACTGCGCCTCGTCGACGATCAGGTAGTCCACCCGCCGCCCGTCGGCCCAGTGGCTGCGCACCAGCAGCAGCAGGTCGGTGCCCGGGTCGACCTCGACGGCGTCGCGGCACAGCCCCACCCGGGAGCTGATCCGCGGCCGCGCCGACCGGTCACCCTGGGTGAGCAGCAGCCCCGAGCGGCCCTGCCGGCTCTGGTTGTGGTCGACCTGCAGCGCCAGCGTGGACTTCCCGCAGTCCATCGGCCCGTGGAAGAACCGCAGGTGCGCCGGGGCCGGGGCGCGCCGCCGGTCCCCGGCCGCCGGGACCGACGCCGGCGTGAGGGACGGGTCGCTCACAGCCGCTCCGGCGGGGTGTTGCCCGCGGCCTGCACGGCCCGGCGCATCGGCAGCCGCAGCAGCAGCAGGAACCCGGCGACGAAGAACACCACCAGGCTGATGATCGCGTACCGGTAGGAGCCGGTGAGCTGGTACGTCAGACCGAACGCCAGCGGCCCCAGCCAGCTGGTCCCGCGGTCGCTGATCTCGTAGAAGCTGTAGTACTCCGCCTCCCGGCCGGCCGGGATGAGGTGGCTGAACAGCGACCGGGACAGCGCCTGCGTGCCGCCCTGCACCAGCCCGATCACCGCGGCCAGCGCGTAGAACTGCGCGACCGCGCCCTCCTGCAGCCAGTACGCCGCCACCAGCACCGCCGTCCAGGCGACCAGGCAGCCCAGCACGGTCCGCTTGGCGCCGTAGCGGGCCGCCACCCGGCCCAGGCCCAGCGCCCCGAACACGGCGACCACCTGGACCATGAGGATCGCGCCGGTGAGCACCGACTGGGACAGCCCCAGCTCCTCGCTGGCGTAGGTGGCCGACAGCGAGATCACCGTCTGCACGCCGTCGTTGAACAGCAGGTACGCGCCGAGGAACCACAGCGTGAGCGGGAACGCCCGCATCCCGCGCAGCGTGGCGGCCAGCTGCCGGAAGCCGCTGGTGGCGCCGCCGTGCCCGGCGACCGGCGGCCGGTCGCGCAGCAGCGAGACGGTGACCAGGGTGAACAGCCCCCACCACAGCCCCGCCGTGGCCAGGCAGATGCGCACCGCCTCGCCGCTGGTCAGCCCCAGGGACTCCGCGCCGAGGAACAGCCCCAGGTGCACGGCCAGCAGCAGCGCCCCGCCGACGTACCCGAACGCCCACCCGCGGCTGGACACCGCGTCGCGCTCGTCGGGGCCGGCGAGGTCGGGCAGCCACGAGTAGTAGACGACCGTCGCCGCGCCGAAGGCCACGTTGGCGACGACGAACAGCCCCGCGCCCAGCAGGTAGCGGCCGTCGGCGACGAAGAACAGGCAGGTCGCGGCCAGCGCCCCGAGCAGCGCCAGCCCGCCGAGCAGCTGCCGCTTGCGCCCGGTGCGGTCGGCGACGGCGCCGGTGAGCGGCAGCACGACGACCTGCAGGACCACGGAGAACGACAGCACGTAGGAGAACCAGCTGCCCGGCGGGATGGACAGCCCGAGGAAGGGCAGCCGGCCGTCGGCGCCGGCGGCGTCCTCGGCGACGGTGGTCAGGTACGGGCCCAGGAAGACCGTGGTGACGCTGGTGTTGAACACCGACATCGCCCAGTCGTAGGAGTACCAACCGAAGCGCTCGCGGCGCAGGGCGCGGTCGACGGGTTGCGCGGCGTCGACGTGAGGGGCGGTCACGCGCGCAGGGTGTCAGCCCGGCCCCGTCCGTTCCAG
This sequence comes from Geodermatophilus arenarius, assembly GCF_042654585.1. NCBI lineage: Bacteria > Bacillati > Actinomycetota > Actinomycetes > Geodermatophilales > Geodermatophilaceae > Geodermatophilus > Geodermatophilus arenarius. Next base: position 164,341 of record NZ_JBHSGR010000007.1, on the reverse strand, counting down.
CACCGGGGGGTCACGGGATGTCAGGGGGCACGACGCCGCCGGGGAACGCCGCGGCGCCGTCGGTCGGGCGGGTGGGGTCCGGGTGCAGCGGCCGGCTGGCCGCGCGCAGCGGCACCAGCCCGCGGGTGATCGCCGCGGCGATCCGCGTCCGCGCCCGGTTGGCGTCGCCCACCCGGCCCAGGCGCAGGTCCTCCAGGTACACCGGCGGGCCGACGTGCACCCGCAGCACCGGCCGCTGCACCAGCGAGCGGGCCAGCGTGCGCAGCTTCCCCCAGTCGTTGCCGTACTGCAGCACCTCCTGCGCGCCCCACTGGCTGACCGGGATCACCGGCACCCCGACGCCGAGGGCCAGGCGCGCCATCCCGGTGCGGCCGCGCTCGGGCCACCCGTCGGGCGCCAGCCCCACCCGCCCCTCGGGATAGGCGACGACGTGCCCGCCGTGCACCAGCGCCACCTCGGTGACCCGCACCGCGTGCCGGGCGACCTCGGTGCCGCGCTCCACCCGGATGCCGCCGGCGCGCTCCAGCAGCGGCCCCACGACCGGCGCGGAGATGATCCCGCCGGTGGCCATGATCCGCGGCACCACGCCCAGCCGGTGCAGCGCGACGGCGATCACGAACGGGTCGAAGTCGCCGACGTGGTTGGCCGCCAGCAGCAGCGGCCCGCGGCGCAGCTCCTCGGGGATGCACCCGGTGACCTCCACCCGGCCGAACAGGTCGACCAGCCAGGAGAACCGGCGCAGCAGGAGCAGCCACACGTCCCACGGCGGCGCGGCGGCGATGGCCAGCTCACGGGCGAACCACTCGGGGTCGCCGTCGTGCAGGACGGCCTCCAGGTGGTCGGGCAGCGGCGGCGGGGTCGGCTGCCACTCCCTCACCCCCGTGGCCAGCCGCTCGAGCCACCCGCTCACCGGCCCACCCACTGGCCGCGCGCCTCGAGGATCTCCTTCAGCATGGCCGGGCGGTCGGTCATGATCCCGTCCACGCCGAGCTCGAGCATCGCCGTCGCCTCCTCCGCGGTGTCCACGGTCCACACGTGGACCTGCAGGCCGCGGGCGTGCGCGGCGGCGAGGAACCGCTCGTCGACCAGCGCCCGGCCGCCGAGCTGCAGCGGCACCTGGGCGCAGCCGGCCTGCACGCGCACCAGCCCGGCCGCGCGGGGGGAGTAGGAGGACAGCCGCAGCGCCGCCACGCCCCGCGGACCCAGCGACGTGCACACGCTCGGGCCCAGCAGGCGCCGGGCGGCCGCGACGCGCGCGTCGGAGAACGAGGCCAGGCAGACCCGGTCGAGGACGTCCATCCGGCGCAGCACGCGCACCAGCGGCGCGAGCACGCCGGCGGCCTTGATGTCGAGGTTGAACCGGACGTCGGGCCAGGCGCCGAGCAGCTCCTCCAGCCGCAGGATCGGCTCCCGGCCGCCGATGCGGGCGGCGGCGACCTCCGACCACGGCAGCTGCTCGATCCGGCCGGTGCGGTCGGTGACCCGGTCCAGCGCCGGGTCGTGGAAGACGACGACCACGCCGTCGGCGGTCACCCGCACGTCGGTCTCGATGTACCGGTAGCCCATCTTCACGCAGGCCTCGAAGGCCGGCATGGAGTTCTCCAGGTGCTCGATCGCCCCGCCGCGGTGCGCCATCGCCAACGGCGCCGGCGCGTCGAGGAAGGCGAACCGGGCAGGAGGCACGGGCGACACGCTAACCGGCGGCTCCGACGCGCTCACCAGCCCCTTCTCCCGGCGGGTCGGGCGTGTCCGCCGGGACTGTCGGTGGCGGCGTCTAGCGTGCCCGGCGTGGGCAAGCAGCACGCCGACCGCGTGGTCGGGACGGACGGGACGGCAGGGAAGGCGGACACGACGACGGGACGGCAGGGGAGCGGGGCCGAACGGCGCTGCGGGTGGTGCCGGCGGGTGCTGCCCCAGGGTGGCTCGGTCGGCCGCCCGCGGATGTACTGCGGCCAGGGCTGCCGGCAGCGCGCGTACGAGCAGCGCACGGCGGTCGCCAAGGCCGGCCTCTCCGACGACGTCGTCCTCGTGCGCCGCGCCGAGCTCGACGGGCTGCAGGACCGCCTGTTCCAGCTGCGCTGCGCGCTCGAGGACGTCCAGACGCTGCTCGGCGAGCGGCACACCAAGGCCGAGCTCGAGCGGTCCCTGGCCGACCTGGTGCACTCGACGGGCCGGCTCGACAAGCTCTGGGTCTCCGAGCGCGCCGCGGGCTGATCCCGCCGCCCGAGCCGGCCCGTCAGCGGCGGGTCAGTCCGGGTCCTGGGTGTCGTCGTCCTGGTCCTCGGGCGCGTCCTGGTCCGGGTTGCTGTTGTCCGGCAGGTTGTCCTGCGACTCGCCGGACGGGTCGTTGCCGCTGGTGTTCTCGCTGTCGTCGGTGGTGCCGTCGTTCTGGTCCTGCCCGGCCGCGTTGCAGGCGGTGAGCGTCGCGCCGCCCCCGAACAGCGCCAGCGCGGTCATGAGTGCGGCGATCGGGCGTCGGAGTTCCATGTCCTCGACCCTAAGCAGGCACCTGGCCGTGCGCCCGTCGAAGCGCCGACACCACCGGCATAACGTCACAGTGACGGAATGACGGAGGTGTCGGTGGGTGGGGAGGGAGGGGGCGCCGGCCGGATCGGGGCCCCGGATCGGCGGTCGACCGGGACCCGGAGGGTCGGCGGGCCGCGTCGGGGACCCGGCCGGACCGGACCGAGGCGAGCGGCCGGCCGGCGGTCGGGTGGTCGGCAGGTGAGCGAGCGGCGACGGGTGCGGCACAGTGGCGCCGGGTCGGGACACGCGGACCGAGGGGAACGCCCAGGTGTGGCCGGCGCGGCGTCGTGGGGACCGGCGACCCGACGCGGCGGCACGAGCCACCCGTCGGCGCACGGGACGACCCGTCGTCAGCGGGCAGGCCGGACAGCCGGATCGAGGCCCAGGCGGCCGTCCGGGCACCCCCTCTCCGGCGCTCCGAACCACCGCCGATAATGCACATTATGTCAACCACCGTGGCGAGGGCCCGCTCCCCACGCCCCTGATCAGGTCGCCGGGCCCAGCCGCACCCGCGGGTCGACCGCCGCCGCGGCGACGTCGGCGACCGCGTTCGCCACGATGACCGCGGCGATGACGACCGTGGTGAGCCCGACCAGCAGCGCCCGGTCGTGCGCCTCGATCGCGCCCAGGATCGCCGCCCCGACCCCGGGCATGCCGAAGACGCCCTCGACGACGATCAGCCCCACGAACAGCTGACCCAGGTTCGCGGCCACGAACGTCACCACCGGCGTCAGCGCCGGCCGCAGCGCGTGCACGCCGACGACCCGGGACGGCGACAGCCCGCGGCCGCGCGCGGCCTGGACGAACGGCGCCCGCAGGGTGTCCCCGACCTCAGCCCGGGTGATGAGGGCGACGTAGCCGGTCGACAGCGCCGCCAGGGCGAGCACGGGCAGGATGTAGGCCGCCGGCTCCCCCGTGCGCCCGTGGAACGGCGCCCAGCCGAGCTCGGAGACGAAGACGAAGTGCAGCAGGTACGCCGCCACGACGACCGGCGTGCCCACCAGCACCGTGGCCGCCGCGGCGACGCCCGCGCCCGCCCACCGCCCGCTCGTGGCCAGCGCGCCGGCGACGACGCCCACCACGAGCTGGACGACGACCGCGCCGGCGAGCAGGGTCGCACTCACCGGCGCGGTCGCGGCGACGACGTCGAGGACGGCCGGCCCGGGCACCACGGCGTCGCCCCGGAGAGCGGGCAGCCCGCGGCCCCAGTCGCCGGTCAGCAGGTCGCGCAGGTAGAGGCCGTACTGGACCGGCAGGGGCTCGTCGAGGCGGTACTCGCTGCGGATGCGGGCGTAGAGGGCGGGGGGCGGCGGCTGGAAGCCGAACAGCGCCCGCACCGGGTCCCCGGGCAGTTGCGTCACGGCGACGAACACCAGGGTCACCGCCGCCCACAGGCTGAGCAGCATCTGCCCGGACCGGCGGGCGGCGAACGCGACCACGGGCGACATCGTGGCAGGACGGTGATCATCCCGGTCGACGCCGTGGCACCCGCTCGGTCAGACTCCGCCGGTGCCGTCCTCGTCCCCCGACCCCCCGGAGGTCCGTCCGGCGGCGGGGCGCTGGAACGCACCGCTGGTCGTCGCCGTCGCCGTGCTGGGGCTGCTCGCCGCGACGGCGCTGGCGCCCGGCGCCTTCACCGACGCCGACCCCCGCTCCTGCGACCTGGCCGACTCCCTGGTCGCGCCGTCCTGGGACCACCCCTTCGGGTTCGACCTGTTCGGCTGCGACCTGCTCGCCAAGACGATGTACGGCGCGCGGACGTCGCTGCTGCTGGCCGTCGCCGTCATCGTGCTCAGCGGCCTGCTCGCCGTCGTGCTGGGGACGCTGGCCGGCGCGGCCGGCGGCTGGGTCGACGGCGTCGTCTCCCGGCTCACCGACGTCTGGTCGGGCATCCCGCTCGTGCTCGGCGGCGTCGTCCTGCTCAGCGCGACCGACCGGCGCGGGGTGTGGCAGGTCGTCGCGGTGCTCACGGTGTTCAGCTGGCCGCCGATGGTGCGCGTCGTGCGGGCCGGCACCCGGCAGGTCCTGGCGCTCGAGTACGTCACCGCGGCGCGCGCCCTGGGCACCGGGCCGCTGCGGCTGGTCCTCCGGCACGTGCTGCCCGACGCCGTCCGCCCGCTGCTGGTGTTCGCCAGCGCCTACGCGGGCGTCCTCGTCTCCGCCGAGGCGGTGCTGACCTTCGCCGGCGTCGGGCTGCAGCGGCCCACCGAGTCCTGGGGCATCCTGCTGCAGCAGGGCGGCGAGGCGGCGTCCCGGGCGCCGCACGCCCTCGTCGCGCCGAGCCTCGTGCTCGTCGTCGCGGTGGCCGCCTTCGTCCTCCTCGGCGAGGGCCTGCGCGCGGCCGGCCGGACCGCCCGCGAGCACTGAGCCCGCTTCCCCGGTCGGCTCCCGGCCCCCGTACCGGGCACCGGGTGCGGCCCCCGGAGTGCCGCACCGCCCTCCCCCGTTGCCGCGGGAAGCCCGAGGACCCCTACAGCGACAGGACCCTGCCCTGCAACTGTTCTCCGGTCTTCCTGTGAACAACATCGTTTTTTGTTGGGGATAACGGACAACGGTGCCTCTCCGCCATCGGCCTCCCGGAGTGCGCCTCGGCCCGGGGCCGCGCGAGCGTCCGCCGGCGCCTGCGAGGCCGCGCCGCCGGTGCCCTGCCCGGGCAGGACACCGGCGGCGGACAGTCTCACCCGGCCACGACCCCGGGGCCGTGAGCCTCGATGGCGTGTCGGCCGCCCCCGCGAGGGCTCCCCGGTCCGCACATGACGGCCGGCGGTCACGGCCCTCGCAAGGGCACTCCCTCCGCCCCTGTCCCCGGACCCTTTACCTCGTTGTTCTCTTGTGTTTCGTCTTCCTTCGCTTGACAAGTAATTCGGGATAACGGGTCGACAGCCACCGGTCACGGTCCGGTGACGGCACCCGGCGGTTCCGTTGACGCCTGCAACAGTCCGCCACTACGTTCCGCGCCGGTGTGCTCCGCGCCACACCGGCGGCCCGACCGGGCCGTCTCCTCCCCGTGCTCGGCGCTGCGCCGGGAAGGGACCGCACGTGACCGCTACCGACGTCCGACCGAGCGAGACGCCCACACCGCCCCGCGGTGGGGGCCTGCGCCGGCTGTGGGACCGCAAGCTCGACCGCTACCCCGACACCGGCCCCCGGTCGCTGTACCTGGGGATCACCGTGCTGGCCACGGTGGTCCTGTACTACGAGCTCTACGTCGGCGGTGCCGTCGCGACGCAGATCATCGCCGAGCTCGGCTACTCGTTCACCGGCTACGTCTTCGTCTCCGTCATCGGCAACCTGGTCGGCGCCTTCGCCTCGCTGTTCGCCGGGCTCGCCGACCGCTGGGGCCGCGCCAACCTCGTCGTCGGCGGCCTGCTGATCACCGGCCTGATCCTGCTGGTGGGCCTGCCGCACGCGCCGGGCAAGACGGCCTTCACCGTGCTGTTCGCGGTGCTGAGCTTCGTCGAGGGCGTCGTGCTGGTGGCCACCCCCGCGCTGATCCGCGACTTCTCCCCGCAGGTCGGCCGCGGGGTCGCCATGGGCTTCTGGACCCTCGGCCCGGTGCTGGGCAGCCTCGTGGTCACGACGGTGTCCAGCAACACCCTCGACGACCACCCCGACTGGCGCTGGCAGTTCTACGTCTGCGGCGTCGCCGGCCTGGTCGTCTTCCTCGTCGCGCTGGTCGGGCTGCGTGAGCTCTCCCCCGCCCTGCGCGACCAGCTCATGGTCAGCATGCGCGACCGCGCGCTGGTCGAGGCCCGGGCCCGCGGCCTGGACACCGAGCAGGCGCTCAAGGGCCACTGGCGGCAGGTGCTGCGCTTCGACGTCGTCGGGTCGGCCTTCGCCATCAGCATCTTCCTGCTGCTCTACTACATCCTCGTCGGCTTCGCGGTCGTCTACTTCGCCACCGTGTTCGGCTACTCCGAGCAGCGCGCCAACGCGCTGGCCAACTGGTACTGGGTGACCAACGCGATCGCGCTGGTGGTCACCGGCGTGCTCACCGACCGGTTCCGGGTGCGCAAGCCGTTCATGGTCGTCGGGACGCTCGTCGGCCTGGTGGGCTCGGTGCTGTTCGCGCTGTCGGCCACGGAGCCGGAGACCGGCTACTACACGATCGCGGTCTACTTCATCCTGTCGGCGGCCGGCGGCGGCATGGCCTACGTCGCCTGGATGGCCTCGTTCACCGAGACCGTCGAGCGGCACAACCCGGCCGCGACGGCGACCGGCCTGGCCATCTGGGGCTGGCTGCTGCGGATCGTGGTGACGGCGTCGCTGGCGGTCTTCACCCTCGTCGTGCCGGCCACCTCGGTGCTGGTCGACCAGGGGTCGCGGGTCACCGAGATCGTCGAGGCGCACCCGCAGGAGGTCGCCGTCCTGTCGGCCGTCCCGCCGGAGGCGTCCGAGGCGCTGGCCGCGGACCCCACCGACGTCGACGCGCTGGCCACCGCCCTCGGCGCCGTGGCCACCCAGCAGGGCGCCGACGCCGACGAGGCCGCCGCGGTCTCCGAGGCGGTGCGGAACCGGGCGCCGCAACTGGCCGCCGCCCAGGCGGTCGACCCGGCCACGCTGGCCGCGCTGCAGGAGGACCCGGCCGACGCCGCGGCCGGTGCGGCCGCCGTCGGGCAGATCGCGCAGGCCCTCGGCGTCGACGCCGGCACCGCCACCCAGCTGCTGGTCGGCCTCGGCGACCCGGCGGTGCAGGCCGACCTCGCGCTCGTGCAGCGCTACGCGACGGTGCTCACCGACGCCAACACCGCGATCCCGGCCGACGACCTCGCCTACCTCGCGGCCCACGGCGACGAGGTCGCCACCGCCGCCGAGGAGAACCCGCACCAGTGGCAGCGCTGGTGGTGGGTGTGCGTCGCCGGGCAGGTGCTCTTCCTGCCGTTCGTCTTCGTGATGGCCGGCCGGTGGAGCCCGCGCCGGGCACGCCAGGACGAGCAGGCGCACGAGGAGATGGTGGCCCGGGAGCTGGCGGCCCTGCAGCGCACGGACGCCTGAGCACTGCCGCACGGCGGGCCGGGGAGCGCGCGCTCCCCGGCCCGCCCGCGTCCCCGGCCCGTCCCGCCCTCAGCGGGAGGCGGCCGCCACCCGCACGCCCAGACCCACGAGCACCGCGCCGGAGGTGGCGTCCAGCCCACGGCGCACCCGGGGACGCCGGAACCAGCTGCCGGCCCGGCCGACGCCGGCCGCCAGCCCCAGGTACAGCGCCGTCTCGACGGTGACCTGCAGCAACCCCAGCAGCGCGGCGGTCACCAGCGGGGAGCTGCCGGCCGGGACGAACTGCGGGTAGAAGGCGATCATGAAGACGGCCAGCTTCGGGTTGGCCAGCTGCACCAGCAGCCCCTCGGCGAAGGCGCCACCCCAGCGCCGGCGCACCGGCCCCGCCGCGGCGCCGGGCTCCTCCACGGGACCGGCGCGTAGCGCCCGCCACAGCGCCCGGCCGCCCAGCCACAGCAGCACCGCCGCCCCGACGGCCCGCAGGACGAGGAAGCCGGCCTGGGACGCGGCGACCGCGGCCGCGACCCCCGCCCCGGCCAGCAGCGCCCAGACGAACAGCCCGGCCTCGAGCCCCAGCACCGTCGGCACCGCGGCGGCGCTCCCCCGCAGGGCCGCCCGGCGCACGACGAGCGCGACGGCCGGTCCCGGGGTCGCGGCGATCAGCAGCACCGCACCCAGGAAGGCGGGCATCGCGAGCAGCAGCGCCGGGACGTCCACCCGGCCAGCGTGGCAGGGGCCCCTCCCGGCGTCGCTGGTTTTTCCTTGTCCGGTCGTGCCCAGTCGTCTGAAGAGCGGGTAGTTGGGGATAACGGGCAACTGGAGGACGGCGCGGGCCTCCGGCCGCTCAGCGCCGGCGGTCGCGCCAGGGCCGGCCGTGCAGCCACCACTCGAGCCGGCGGGTGATCCACGGCAGCAGCAGGTAGGTCATCACCGGGGTGAGCGCCAGCGTCACGACCAGCACCCGCAGCGCCACGGGCACGTCGGCCAGCAGCGCCCCGAGGGTCACCGTGGCCAGCAGGTTGAGCGGGTAGAAGACCAGCCAGATCGTCGTCGCCTGCTTCCACCGCGGCGGCGCCGGCGGCCCGGCAGGAGTGGCGACCTCCGTGCTGACCGGCTGGTCGAACCAGCCCTCGATACCGGTGCGGCGCTCGGTGCGGGTCACCTCGGCCAGCCCCTCCGCCGAGCGCAGCCACCAGGCGCGCTCCGCCGAGGCCTCCCAGGCGTCGAGCGCCTCCTGGTCGGCGAAGCGGCAGAGCATGTGCCACTCGTCCGAGCCGCCGCGCGGTCGCACCCACCCGGCGCCGAGGAAGCCCGGGAAGGACTCGGCCATCGTCATGCCGGCCCGGATCCACGCCGTCATCTCCCCGGGTGTGCGACGGATCGGCCCGGCGGGTGAAGGAGACGGTGACCGGGAGGCGTGCGGCGGCGACCGGGAGCGACGTCGTCATACCGCCAGGATCGGCGGCCACCGGCGGGCCGCGCAGGCCGTCCGGGCGCGATCTGCCCTGCCCTCGCCGCTCCCCTTCCCCGGCCGGACCACTGCCTGGTGCGCCGACTAGTTGGGGATAACGGGCGACACGGCGGTCCGGCGGCCTCCGGGGTCCTGCCGGCCGCGTGCGGTTGACTCGCCGGGATGGACGCCGTCGACCGCCTGTGGACCCGCGTGACGGCCGAGGCGCCCCTGCCGCCCACGGTCCTGGCCGGGGCCGCCGCCGTCGCGCTGCTCGTCGTGGCCGCCCCCGCGCTGTGGCGGCCGGCGCGGACCGTCGTCACCATCGCCCACGAGGGCGCGCACGGCCTGGCCGCGCTGGCCACCGGCCGCCGGCTGGCCGGCATCCGGCTGCACTCGGACACCTCGGGGCTCACCGTGTCCCGGGGGCGGCCCACCGGCGCGGGGATGGTGCTCACCTGCGCGGCCGGCTACGTCGGGCCGGGGCTGTTCGGGCTGGGCGCCGCCGCGCTGCTCGCGGCCGGGCACGCCGTCGGGGTGCTGTGGGCGCTGCTGGCCCTGCTCGCGCTCCTGCTGCTGCAGATCCGCAACCTCTACGGCCTGTGGGCGGTGCTGGTCACCGGCGCGGGCCTGGCCGCCGTCACCGCGTGGCTGCCACCGGCCGGGCAGGCCGCCGTCGCCGCCGCGGTCACCTGGTTCCTGCTGCTGGCCGCGCCGCGCACCGTGCTCGAGCTGCAGGGCGCGCGCCGGCGGCGGGCCGCGCCGGACTCCGACGCCGACCAGCTGGCCCGCCTCACCCGGCTGCCCGCGCTGCTGTGGGTGGGCGTGTTCCTGTTGGTCGACCTGGCCGCGCTCGGCCTCGCCGTCCGGTGGCTGCTCCTCTAGCGCCCCTGGGAGGAGTACGGGCTGCGCCGCCGCGGCTCGGCGCCGTGCGGCTGGACGACCTTCCCCGTGTCGGGCGCCGGCGGGACGTCGACCACCAGGTCCTCGTGGTCGACGGTCACCCGGCGGCCGTGGTGGTGCACGTCGAGCGGGTCGCCGTCGAGCAGCCGGTAGGTAGCCTGCTCCTTGGTCACGGTGACCTGCAGGACGCGGCCCTGGTAGGCCAGCCGGAAGCGCAGCCGGGTGATCCGCTCGGGCAGCCGCGGCGCGAACAGCAGGTGCCCGTCGTGGTCGCGCATGCCGCCGAACCCGGCGACGGCGACCGTCCACCCGCCGGCCATCGAGGCGATGTGCAGGCCGTGCCCGGAGTTGCCGTGCAGGTTCTGCAGGTCGGTGAGCGCGGCCTCCGCCCAGTAGTCGTAGGCCAGCTCCAGGTGCCCGGTCTCGGCGGCCACCACCGCCTGCTGCGCGGCCGACAGCGAGGAGTCCCGCACCGTGCGGGCCTCGTAGTAGGCGAAGTCGGCGACCTTCTCCTCGAAGGTGAACGCGTCCCCGCGCAGGTGCAGGGCCATCACCAGGTCGGCCTGCTTGACCACCTGCTTGCGGTAGATGTCGAAGTACGGGTAGTGCAGCAGCAGCGGGTAGCACTGCGGCGGCGTGTTCGCGAAGTCCCACTCCTCGTGGTGGGTGAAGGCGTCGGACTGCATGTGCACACCCAGCCGGGTGTCGTAGGGCACGGCCATCAGCCGCGCGGCCCGCCGCCAGGTCTCCACCTCGTCCTCGGTGACCTCCAGCCGGCCGGCGACGTCGGGCTGCCGGTCGACCGCCGCGGCCGCCTCGCGCAGGTTCCGCTGCGCCATGAGGTTCGTGTAGACGTTGTTGTCCACCACGGCGGTGTACTCGTCGGGCCCGGTGACGCCGTCGATGCGGAAGCCGTGCTCCTCGTCGAAGTGGCCGAGCGACGCCCACAGCCGGGCGGTCTCGATCAGCAGCTCCGCGCCGAAGTCGCGGTCGAACTCCTCGTCCCCGGTGGCGTGCAGGTACCGGACGACGGCGTCGGCGATGTCGGCGTTGATGTGGAAGGCCGCCGTCCCGGCCGGCCAGTACCCGGAGGTCTCCTCGCCGCGGATCGTCCGCCACGGGAAGGCCGCGCCGTGCAGGCCCAGCACGCGGGCCCGCGCCCGGGCCTTGTCCAGGGTCGAGTACCGCCAGTGCAGCGCGTCGCGGGCGGCGTGCGGGGCGATGTAGGTGAGCACCGGCAGCACGTAGGTCTCGGTGTCCCAGAAGGTGTGCCCGTCGTAGCCGGGGCCGGTCAGCCCCTTGGCCGGGATGGGCTGCCGCTCGGCGCGCAGGCCCGCCTGCAGCAGGTGGAAGACACCGACCCGGACGGCCTGCTGCAGCTCGTCGTCGCCCTCGACCTCGACGTCGGCCCCCGCCCAGAACTCGTCGAGGACCTGCCGCTGCTCGTCGGCCAGCCGGGCGAAGCCGGCCAGCTTGGCCGTGGCCAGCGCGCCCTCCACCTGGTCGCGCAGCGCCGCCGCGGACCGCCGCGAGGACCAGCCGTAGGCGAGGTACTTGACCAGCTTCACGCCCGACCCGCGGCCGGGCAGCCGCGCGGCCAGCGTGTAGCGGGCCAGGTCCTCGCCGGCCTCCATGTCCTCGGTGGCGGTGTCGGGCACGTCGACGACGTGGTCCATCCCCGCGGCCATCCGCAGCCTGCTGCGCCGGGTGGCGTGCACCATGACCGCGCGCTGCCCCCGGGCGACGCTGAGCTCGTTGACCAGCGGCCGGCGCAGCGCCGCCGCGGCGCGCGGGTCGTCGCCCTCGCTGCCGCTGTCGACCGGCTCGTTGGCCAGCAGGTCCGACTGCAGCGCGATGTAGAGGTCGCCCCGGTCGTCGGTGCACTCGACCTGGTACTCGATCGCGGCGATCGAGCGGCGGCGCAGCGAGACCAGCCGGGTGCTGGTCACCCGCACCGTGCGGCCGTTGGGCGAGCGCCACTCGGTGACCCGGCGCAGCACGCCGCGGCGCAGGTCCAGGCTCCGGCGGTGCTCGACGATCTCGCCGTAGTCCAGGTCCAGCGGGGTGTCGCCCACCAGCAGCCGGACCAGCTTGCCGTCGGTCACGTTGACGACGGTCTGCCCCTGCTCGGGGAAGCCGTAGCCGGCCTCGGCGTAGGGCAGCGGCCGCTCCTCGAAGAAGCCGTTGAGGTAGGTGCCGGGGACGACGACCGGCTCGCCCTCCTCGAACGAGCCGCGCAGCCCGATGTGCCCGTTGGCGAGCGCGAACACCGACTCGTGCACGCCCAGCGACGAGTGGTCCAGGCCGATCTCGGTCAGCGACCACGGCTCGACCGGGAAGGTCGCTCTCCCCTCGGTCACGTGCGGTCCTCCAGCAGCTGGTCGAGGTCGGTCACGACGACGTCGGCGCCGTTCTCCTTGAGCCCGTCGGCCTGCCCGACCCGGTCGACGCCGACGACGAAGCCGAAGTGCCCCGCCCGCCCGGCCGCGACGCCGGCCAGCGCGTCCTCGAACACCGCGGCGGCCGACGGTTCGACGCCCAGCGCGCGGGCGCCGGCCAGGAACGTGTCGGGGGCGGGCTTGCCGCGCAGCCCCTCCCGCGCGGTCACCACGCCGTCGACGCGGGCGTCTATGAGGTCGGCGAAGCCGCCGGCGGCGATGACCTGCTCGCCGTTGGCCGAGGCGGTGACCACCGCGGTGCGCAGGCCCGCCTCCTTGGCCGCGCGCAGGTAGGCGATCGACCCGGGGTAGACCTCGACGCCGTGCTCCTCGAGCTCGGCGAGCAGCAGCTCGTTCTTGCGCCGGCCGATGCCGTGCACCGTCGGCGCGTCCGGCGGGTCCTGCGGGGAGCCCTCGGGCAGCGTGACGCCGCGGCTGGCGAGGAAGTCGCGGACGCCGTCGGCGCGCGGCTTGCCGTCGACGTAGCGGTTGTAGTCGAGCTGGGTGAACTCCGGCGCCTGCGGCTCCCGTGCGCGGAGGAACTCGTCGAAGGTCCGCTTCCAGGCGGCCATGTGCACGGTGGCGGTGCGGGTGAGCACGCCGTCCATGTCGAAGAGGCAGGCACGGATGCCGTCGGGGAGTCCGAGCACGCTGCGGACGCTACCCAGGCCGGTCGCCGGCGACCCGTCGAGATCACGCGGGGGCCCGTCCCGTCCGGGGCGCGCGGCGCGGACCCGCTGCCTAGGGTCGGCGCCGGGACGGCAGAGGCCGCCCCGTCCGCCCGACGAGAGGACCCCGATGGCCGACCGGCCCCAGCCCCCGAGCCCCTACGACTTCCTGCCGCCCGTCCCGTCGTTCACCGTCACCAGCACCGACGTCACCGACGGCGAGGTGCTGCCGATGCCGCACGTGAGCGGCGTCATGGGCGCCGGCGGCGAGGACCACTCCCCGCAGCTGTCCTGGTCCGGCTTCCCCGAGGAGACCAAGGGGTTCGCGGTCACCGTCTACGACCCCGACGCGCCCACCGCCTCCGGCTTCTGGCACTGGGTCGTCACCGGCATCCCCGCCGACGTCACCGAGCTGCCCGCCGGGGCCGGCAGCCGGGACGGCGCGCGGCTTCCGGCGGGCGCCCGGCAGCTGCGCAACGACGCCGGCTTCCGCGGCTACGTCGGCGCCGCTCCCCCGGCCGGTCACGGCCCGCACCGCTACTTCACCGTGGTGCACGCCCTCGACGTCGAGGACATGGGCGTGCCCGACGACGCCAGCCCCGCCTTCCACGGCTTCAACCTCTTCGGCCACACGCTGGCGCGCGCCGTGCTGGTGCCCGTCTACGTCCAGGACTGACCGGTCCGGGACCGGCCGGCCGCCCGCGGGGGCGTCCGGGGCCCGGGGGATCTCGGCCGGCGGGAGTCGCCCCGGGCGCCCCGCGGCGGCTCAGGCCGGCGGGCGGGCGGCGACGCCGGTCGAGCCGAGCCAGGCGAAGCCCACCCGCTCGTACACCCGGGCGACGTCGTCGTCCCCGGCGGTGAGGAACACCAGCTCCGCGGTCTCCCGGGCCTGCGCGACCAGCGCCGAGGCCAGCGCCGCGCCCACCCCGCGGCCGCGGCGGCGCGGTGAGCTGGCCACGCCGACCACCTCGCTGATCTCGGCGCCGTCGACGTCGACCGGCTGGTGCGCGCCCACGGCGACCGGCTCGCCGTCCTCGACGGCGACCATCACCACGGTGCGCCCGGTGGCCACCCGCTCGCGCAGGACGGCGGTGCGCGCCTCGTCCGGCGGGCCGGGGTCGTCCAGCAGCCCCGCGCCGCCCTCCACGTGGGGGGCGAAGCCGCTCTCCAGCAGGTGCTGGTAGTGCGGCAGCCGCGGGTCCTCGCCGCCGACCAGGTACAGCCGCACCCCGTGCGGGAGCAGCAGCTCGACCGGCTCGTCGGCGACCAGCAGCGGGAACTCGGTGACCAGCAGCCCGGCCTCGCGGGCGGCGGCGCCCAGCGTCGGCGTCCGCTCGACCACCCACTCGACGGCGGCCGGCAGCCCCGCCTCCTCCTGCAGCGCGACCGCGGCGCGGACGTCGTCCCCGGTGACCTCGCGGGTGCCCGGGCGCGGGCGGGCCGGGAACGGCCAGGCGGGCGGGCCGATCGGGACCTCGAGCGGGCCGGCGGCGACCGGCGGGGCGTCGGGCAGGGACGCGGCGACGGCGTACTGCTCGACGCGGTCGAGCAGCCCGGGACGCGTCGGCACACCGGCACCCTAGACGCGGACACCCGGGACGGCGCCGCCCGAGGCCGCCCGGGGCCCCGTCCCCCACCCCGGCGGGTGACCCGGCGGCGAGGGGCCGCGCACCCGGGCGGCACGATGGACCCGTGACGGCCGGGACCCGCCCCTCGATCTCGCCCTACGCGGCGTTCGACCGCGACACGTGGCGGTCGCTGGCCGCCACCCGCACGCTGCCCCTGGACGAGGCCGACCTGCGCGCGCTGCGCAGCCTGGGCGACCGCATCGACCTCGACGAGGTCGCCACCGTCTACCTGCCCCTGGCCGAGCTGCTCAACCTGCACGTCACCGCCAGCCAACGGCTGTGGGCGGCGCGCAACCGGTTCCTCGGCGACACCACCGCCAAGGTCCCCTACGTCATCGCGGTCGCCGGCAGCGTCGCCGTCGGCAAGAGCACCACCGCCCGGCTGCTGCAGACCCTGCTGGCCGCCGCCCCCGGCTCCCCACGGGTCGACCTGGTCACCACCGACGGCTTCCTGTGGCCCAACTCCGTCCTCGAGGCCCGCGGCCTCATGGCCCGCAAGGGCTTCCCCGAGAGCTACGACCGGCGCGCGCTCATCCGCTTCCTGTCCGACGTGAAGTCCGGCCGCGGCGAGGTCAGCGCGCCGGTCTACTCCCACCAGTCCTACGACGTGCTGCCCGGCCGGCGGCAGGTGGTCGACCGGCCCGACGTCCTCGTGCTCGAGGGGCTCAACGTGCTGCAGGCCGGCCGCCGCGACGACGGCCGGGTGCCGGAGGTGTTCCTCTCGGACTTCTTCGACTTCTCCGTCTACGTCGACGCCGCCGAGGCCGACATCCAGCAGTGGTACGTCGAGCGGTTCCTCGCCCTGCGGCGCACCGCCTTCGCCGACACCTCCGCCTACTTCCACCGCTACGCCGACCTCAGCGACGACGACGCCCGCGCCACCGCGCTGTCGATCTGGGCTGCGGTCAACGGCCCCAACCTGCGGCAGAACATCGCCCCCACCCGCTCGCGCGCCCGGCTGGTGCTGCAGAAGGCGGCCGACCACTCAGTGCGCCGGGTGCTGCTGCGCAAGCTCTGACGCCTCCCCCTCACGGCTGCCCGTCCCGAACCGCTCACGCGGTGGCTGAGTTGGGGATAACGGTCGAACGGCCGGCGGGGTGGCGCGCATGGTCCGCCCACCGCCGCGGTTGTCGCCATGGCGAGGACTGACGACCCGATCGGGTCAGGTGGTGAGGTTCGTCACCTGACACCGCCCCCGGGTCGGCGCACACTCGGAGGCGTCCGGTCACCGGACACTCACCCTCAGTGATGTCGGCGGTCCCGCCGCCGACCCGATCCGGAGTCCTCCCGATGTGCGTACACCCCACCCCCTGCCCCGACGCCGCCACCGACGCGCGTGACCTCGCGGTCGTCGTGAGCAGCCACCCGGAGCAGGGCTGGAGCCTGCTGTGCAACGGCGTCGTCCTCTTCGACGACGACGGCGAGCTGCTCCCCGACGGCAGCGCCGTCGCCGACCACCACCAGTGGCGGACCGCCGGGCTGGTCCGCGCGTAGCGGGAGCCGCCGGAACGACCGGGCGCCCGTCCCCTCGCGGGGACGGGCGCCCGGACGTTCGCGGGCTCAGTCGAAGGCCGCCGCCCCGGCGTCGCCGAACAGGCCGGCGAAGGCCGCGGTGTCGGGCGCCGGGTCCCCGGGCCCCGCGGACTGCGCGAGGAGCAGCCCGCGCGACCCGTCGACGGCGACACCGACCAGCTTGGTGACCGTGTCGCCCCACCCCTCGACCGTGACCTGCAGGCCGGCGCTCTCGCCGCCGACCGCGGGCAGGTCCAGGGGCGCGAGCCGCACCGTGGCGTCGAGGCCCCACGGAGCACTGACCGTCACCGACGAGCAGGCGCCCAGCAGCTCGTCGACCGGCAGCGTCAGACCGGCGAGCTCCGGCGACTCGGCCAGCACCTGGTAGGTGCGCACCTCGTCGCTGCGGGCGACCTGCGCCGCGACCACCGGGTCGGCCGCGTCGTCGGCGGGCTGCGGCAGCGCCTCCAGCACGTCGGCGCACGCCGCGGGCTCCACGCTCACCCCCTCGGGCGGGCCGTCGTGCTCGCCGTCGTCGTCGCGGTCGTGCCAGCCGCCCCAGCCCCGGCCCCAGCCCCAGCCGTCGCCGTCGCCGTCGCCGTCGTCGTCGCCGAGCCGGACGACGGACGCGTCCGGGCCGAACGCCTCGGCGGGCAGCAGCCGGTCCCCGAGGTCGCCGGCGGCCGGCGTCTCCCCGGGCGTGCCGGGATCCTCGGCAGGGGTGGGGTCGGGGGCCTCCTCGGTGGCCGCCGCCGGGCTCACGTCCTCGGGCCCGGCCGTCTGCTCCCCGGTCCCCCCGCACGCCGCGAGCAGCGCCGCCCCGCAGGCCAGCACCCCCGCGCACGCCGTCCGCCGCACCCGTCGCGTCCTTCCCGCCATGCGGTGATGGTCCCCCTCGCCGGGGAACGGCGTCGAGGGGTCGGAACCGGACCGCGCCCCGAGCCGTTGGTCCGCCGTCCGTCACCGTCGCCGGAGGTGCCCCCGTGCCGACCGCCCTGCTCTCCCTCCCCGCCCCCGCCGAGCAGGCCGAGCGGCTGGTCGCCGCCGGCGCCCACGAGCGCGCGGGCCTGTCGGCGACCGAGCTGCGCGCGCTGGCGGCGGGCGTCCCGGACGACGGCCTGCTCGTCCTCGCGCCGTCGCTGCTGCCGGCCGGCGCCCTGGTGGAGCTGGTGTCCTGGCGGGACCGGCCGGTGTTCGTCGTCGTGGACCTGACCGACCTCGACGCCTTCGCCCCGCTGGAGGACGCCGCCCCGCCCGCCGACGTCTACGCCCTCTCCGCCCCCGAGCGCGGCGACGGGTTCCGCAACTGCACGCCGGACGAGTCGCTGCCCCGCATCCGCGCCGCCGGCCGGACCCCGCTGACGGTGACCGAGGGGCTGACCTGGCTGCTGCAGTGCCCGGACCTGCTGGAGCGCAACGCCTGCACGATGACCGTCGGCTCCCGGCTGCGGCGGGCCGACGGGTCGCTGGACGCCCGCACCCCGGCGCTGTGGATCAGCAACGGCACCGGCCGCGACGGCCCCGAGCGGCGGGGCACGGCGAAGGTCGGCTGGTGCTGGGCGGGCAACCGGCACACCTGGCTGGGCATCGCCTCCGCCGCCGGCCGCACCCCGGTGACGTGAGGGGACGGCCCCGCTGCCGGGTCCCGGGCCGGGCGTGCGAGGCCCGGGACCCGGCGGCGGGGTCCTCCGACTAGGCCTGGGCGCCCACCACGTCGGCGGTGGTGCCCAGGTCGTCGGGGGCGCCCTCGCCGCGGTCGGGCACGTGCGTCCGCGGCGCGTGCGCCGGCTCCGGCTCGGCGAAGGCCTCCGGCGGCGGGCAGGAGCAGACCAGGTTGCGGTCGCCGAAGGCCTGGTCGATCCGGCGCACCGGCGACAGGTAGCCGCGGGTGACCAGCGAGGGCACCGGGAACACCGCCGCGCCGCGCGGATAGGGCCGGTCCCAGTCCCCGGCGAGCATCTTCAGCGTGTGCGGGGCGTTGCGCAGCGGGTTGTCCGCCTTGTCGTACTCCCCCGACGCGACCCGCTCGATCTCCCCGCGGATGGTCACCATCGCCTCGACGAACCGGTCGAGCTCGGCCTTGTCCTCGCTCTCGGTCGGCTCGACCATCAGCGTGCCGGCCACCGGGAAGCTCATCGTCGGCGCGTGGAAGCCGAAGTCGACCAGCCGCTTGGCGATGTCGTCGTTGGTGATGCCGGTGGCCCGGGTCAGCGGCCGGATGTCGAGGATGCACTCGTGGGCGACCAGCCCGCCCGCGCCGGTGTAGAGCACCGGGAAGTGCTCGCGCAGCCGGGCGGCGAGGTAGTTGGCGCCCAGCACCGCGTGCTCGGTGGCCCGCCGCAGCCCGTCGGGGCCCATCAGCCGCAGGTAGGCCCACGAGATCGGCAGGATCCCGGCCGACCCCCACGGCGCGGCCGACACGGCCGGGCCGGAGCCGCCGGTGTCGGCCAGCGGGTGGCCCGGCAGGAACGGCACCAGGTGCTCCCGGACGCCGATCGGCCCGACGCCGGGCCCGCCGCCGCCGTGCGGGATGCAGAAGGTCTTGTGGAGGTTGAGGTGGCTGACGTCGGAGCCGAACCGGCCCGGCCGCGCCAGCCCGACCATCGCGTTGAGGTTGGCGCCGTCGACGTACACCTGCCCGCCGGCGTCGTGCACCGCGGCGCAGATCTCGCGGACCTCGGTCTCGAACACCCCGTGCGTCGACGGGTAGGTGATCATGATGGCGGCCAGCCGCTCGGCGTGCTGGTCGATCTTGGCGCGCAGGTCGGCGACGTCGACGTTGCCGGCCTCGTCGCAGGCCACCACGACCACCCGCATCCCGGCCATCACCGCGCTGGCGGCGTTGGTGCCGTGCGCGGAGCTGGGGATGAGGCAGACGTCGCGGTGCGACTCGCCGCGGGAGGCGTGGTAGCCGCGGATCGCCAGCAGCCCGGCGAACTCGCCCTGCGAGCCGGCGTTGGGCTGCACGCTCACCGCGGCGTACCCGGTGATCTCGGCCAGCCAGGTGCACAGCTCGTCGATCAGCTGCCGGTAGCCGCGCGCCCGCTCGGCCGGGGCGAAGGGGTGCAGCCCGGCGAACTCCGGCCAGGTGATCGCGGCCATCTCGACGGCGGAGTTGAGCTTCATGGTGCACGAGCCCAGCGGGATCATCGTGCGGTCCAGCGCCAGGTCCTTGTCCGACAGCGAGCGCAGGTAGCGCATCATCGCCGTCTCCGAGCGGTGCGCGGAGAAGACCGGGTGGGTGAGGAACGGGGTGCGCCGGCGCAGGGCGGCGGGCAGCGCGTCCGGGCCGTCGTCGTCGAGGGCGGACCCGTCCGCGGCGACGCCGAACGCCTCGGCCACCCGGCGCAGCACCTCCGGCGTCGTCGTCTCGTCGCAGGCGACGGCGACGGTGTCGGCGTCGACCCGGCGCAGGTCGATCCGCCGGGCCGCGGCGGCGGCGACCACCTCGTCGGCCCGGCCGGGGACGCGGGCCTGCACGGTGTCGAAGAACGCGTCGTGGACGACCTCGACGCCGCCGGCGCGCAGCCACCCGGCCAGCGCCAGCGCGCTGCGGTGCACTCGGGCGGCGATCGCGGTCAGCCCCTCGGCCCCGTGGTAGACGGCGTAGGCGCCGGCCATGACGGCGAGCAGCACCTGCGCGGTGCAGATGTTGCTGGTCGCCTTCTCCCGGCGGATGTGCTGCTCGCGGGTCTGCAGCGCCAGCCGGTAGGCGACGTCGCCGTCGGCGTCGACCGACACCCCGACCAGCCGCCCGGGCAGCTGCCGGGCCAGGCCCTCGCGCACCGACAGGTAGCCGGCGTGCGGGCCGCCGTAGCCCAGCGGGACCCCGAAGCGCTGCGTGCTGCCGCAGGCGACGTCGGCACCCCACTCGCCCGGCGCCTCGAGCAGGGTGAGCGCCAGGACGTCGGCGGCGACGACGACGGCCGCGCCGGCGGCGTGCGCGGCGTCGGCCAGCGCCCGGTGGTCGCGGACCGCGCCGCTGGCGCCCGGGTAGGACACCAGCACGCCGAACGCGCCGGCCTCGGGCAGGTCGGCCGGCCAGCCGGCGGACAGGTCGGCGACGTGCAGCCGGATGCCCAGCGGCTCGGCGCGGGTCTGCAGCACCGCGAGGGTCTGCGGCAGCGTGTCGGCGTCGACGACGAACACCGCGTCGGGCTTCGCGCGCCCGGCGCGGCGCACCAGCGTCATCGCCTCGGCCGCGGCGGTGGCCTCGTCCAGCATCGACGCGCCGGCGACGGGCAGGCCGGTGAGGTCGGCGACCATCGTCTGGAAGTTCAGCAGCGCCTCGAGCCGGCCCTGGCTGATCTCGGGCTGGTAGGGCGTGTAGGCGGTGTACCAGGCGGGGTTCTCCAGCACGTTGCGCTGGATGACCGCCGGGGTGACCGTGCCGGAGTAGCCCAGCCCGATCATCGGGACGGTGACCTGGTTGGCCGCGGCCCGCTCGCGCAGCTCGGCGAGCACGGTGGCCTCGTCGGCGGCCGGGGGCAGCGAGAGCTCGTCGCGGTCGCGCACCGCCTCGGGGACGGTGGCGTCGACCAGCGACTGCAGCGAGTCGTGGCCGACGGCCTCGAGCATCGCGGCGGTCTCGTCCGCCCGGGGGCCGATGTGCCGGCCGGCGAAGGAACCCGCGGGGCTCAGGGAGCGCAACGACGGGAGGGAGTGAGCAGCGTCCGCCACTGCCACGACGCTACCAGCGCCTCCCGCGCGGGAACGGCGGACCGCCCACGGCCGCCGGGCGGGGCGTTCCCCCGGACGCGCGGGAGGGGCGTCCCGCGGGGTGTGGGACGCCCCTCCCGGACGTGCGGGTCGGCTACGCGGTCTGGGCGCGGCGACGGCGGCGCAGGGCCAGCTCGTCGTCGGCCGCGTGCAGCGGCGCGCCGTCCAGCCGCTCCGCGGGCAGCTCGGCCAGCTCGCCGGACAGCTCGCGCAGCGCGCCGGACACCGCGATGCCGAAGACGCCCTGCCCGCCGGCGAGCAGGTCGACGACCTCCTCGGCCGAGGTGCACTCGTAGACCGTCGCCCCGTCGGAGAACAGCGTGACGTTGGCGAGGTCCTTGATCCCGCGGTTGCGCAGGTGGTCGACGGCCTTGCGGATGTTCTGCAGCGACACCCCCGTGTCGAGCAGCCGCTTGACCACCTTCAGCACCAGGATGTCGCGGAACGAGTACAGCCGCTGTGTCCCCGACCCGGTGGCGCTGCGCACCGAGGGGGCGACCAGACCGGTACGGGCCCAGTAGTCCAGCTGGCGGTAGGTGATCCCGGCGGCGGCACACGCCGTCGGGCCGCGGTACCCGACGAGGTCGGTGTCGACCTCGTCGTAGTCCGTCGCCCCCACGGCGGCGTCGCTGAAGAGCTGACCCTGGGAGCCCTCGCTCTGGTCGCTCACGTCAGCGTCCTCCTTCGAGTCCCGCCACGGGCGCGGCGGAGCGTCCCGGAGTGCTCCCGCTTCCCCACGGGTCACACCGGTGTTGTCCGCGACCGTAAGCCGGGCCCCCAGGGCGGTCAACTGACGCGGGCGGCGTGTCGCCCCACTCACCCCGAGAGAGTGGTATCGGCAGCTCCGCGCCGGACTCCAGCGTTCTGTGACTGGTGTGACGAGCGAGGCACACGGGGTCCCACCCGTCCCGTGGGTGCACGCGCGGCAGCCGGGACGCCGCTCCCCGGCGGCGTCCCGCGCCCACCGGGCGTCAGGCGCCGCCGGAGCCGGAACCGGCGCCGAAGTCCTCGGGCGAGATCTGGTCGAGGAACTCGCGGAACTTCTCGACCTCGTCCTCCTGCTCGTCGGGGATCTCGATCCCGACCTCGTCGAGCAGCTCCTCGGCGCCGTAGATAGGGGCGCCGGTGCGCACGGCCAGGGCGACGGCGTCCGACGGGCGGGCGCTGACCACCCGGTCGTCACCGAAGTCCAGCTCGGCGATGTAGATGCCGTCGCGCATCTCGGTGATGTTGACCGCCTCGAGCGTGGCGCCGAGGGTGCGCACGACCTCGCGGAGCAGGTCGTGGGTCATCGGCCGCGCGGGCCGCACGCCCTGCTGCTCGAACGCGATGGCGGCGGCCTCGACCGCGCCGATCCAGATCGGCAGGTACCGCTCCCCCTGCGTCTCCTTCAGCAGCAGGATCGGCTGGTTGCCGGGCAGCTCGACCCGGACCCCGACGACTCTGAGTTCCTGCACGGTGTTGCTCCTCAGCTGCGGCGGTACGGGGAGGCGCCGGTGCGCGGTGACGGACGGCCGGTCCGGCGGCTGGGTCCACCGTACGCCGGACTCACGGGCGCAACAGGTCGCGCAGTCGCGCCTCCAGCAGCGCCCGGTGCAACTGCGCCGACAGCGCCGCGAGCTCGGCCAGCTGCTCGGTGGCGCGGGCCCGCGCGTCCTCCGAGCGGGAGCGCAGCACCGGCGCGAGCAGCTGCTCGACCAGGGCGGCCTCCCGTTCCGCGCCGGTGCGGAACACCCGCAGGTGGCGCGGCTCGATGCCGTGCCGGGCCAGCCCCGCGGCCGCCCGCGCGACCGGCAGGTCGCCGGCCGGGTGCCGCCCGTCGGCGTCGGGGACGAGCAGCCCGAACTGGACGCAGTCGCCCAGCTGGGCCGGTGTCAGCCCGGCCGCCGCGGCGAACGCGGCGGCCTCCATCGGCCCGGACGCCGCCGCGGCGTCCCCGTCCGGCCGGAGCTCCTCCGGCACGGCCGGGGCGGCCGGGTCCGGCACCGGCTCCCCGCGGTCCAGCGCGTCCAGGTGCTCCTTGATGACCCGCAGCGGGAGGTAGTGGTCCCGCTGGGCGGTGAGCACGTACCGCAGCCGGTCGACGTCGGCCCGGGAGAACTTCCGGTACCCCGACGGCGTCCGCTGCGGGGAGACCAGGCCCTCGGCCTCGAGGAACCGGATCTTGCTGATGGTCACGTCGGGGAAGTCGTCGCGCAGGGCGCCCAGCACCGCCCCGATGGTCAGGCGGGGGGTGCGGGCGTCGGGCGCGCCGTCCCCGGACGCGCCGGCGGGCGCGGAACGCAAGGGATCAGCGCCCCGCTGTCAGCGGGCGGCGGGCTCGCCGGTGCGCGGGCCGGTCAGGTAGACGAGGCGGAACTTGCCGATCTGCACCTCGTCGCCGCCGGACAGGGTCGCGACGTCGACCGGCTCCCGGTTGACGTAGGTGCCGTTGAGGCTGCCGACGTCGTGCACCGAGAAGCCGCCGCCCTCGCGGTGGAACTCCACGTGCCGGCGGCTGACGGTCACGTCGTCGAGGAAGATGTCGCTGTCGGGGTGCCGGCCGGCGGTGGTGACGTCCTGGTCGAGCAGGAAGCGGCTGCCGGCGTTGGGACCGCGCTTGACCACGAGCAGCGCCGACCCGGCGGGCAGGGACTCGACCGCCCCGGCGTGCGCGTCGGCCGAGGGCTCCGCGGCCTCCGGGACGTCGCCGGTGTCCTCGCCGCCGACCTTGGGGATGACGCTCGTCGACTCCCCGACGCGCTCCTGGGAGAGGGCGGCGCCGCACTGCGCGCAGAAGCGACTGCCCTCGGGGTTGTCGTGGCCACAACGAGTGCAGTGCACGTCTGTCTCCTCCGGTGCAGGGGGCACCGCCGCGGGCATGGGGTCCTGCCGCGGGCGGCCGGCGGACGACGGCACCGGACGGTGTCGTCGCGGGTCGGCCGCCGTGCGGGGCACGGCGGGCCGTTGGTCATGGAACCAGCGGTGGTCCCGAGGGTCAACCGGACGCCGGGGAGGTGTCACAGCTGTCCCACGGGGCCGTCGAGGGCCCGTTCCCAGGGGCAGCATAGTGATCGTCCCCGGGCGCCCGGGCGGCCCGGGGGGTGGTCAGGACGCGTCGACCAGCGCCTGGTAGGCGGCCGCGTCGAGCAGGTCGGCGGTGGGGTCGCCGCCGTCGCCGGCCACGGTGATCTCGACCAGCCAGCCGGTGCCGTAGGGGTCGGCGTTGATGGTCTCCGGGGCGTCGCCGAGGGCCTCGTTGACCGCCGAGACGGTCCCGGCCACGGGCGAGTAGACGTCGGACACCGACTTGGTCGACTCGACCTCGCCGATCGGGTTGCCGGGGCCGACCTCCTCCCCCACCTCGGGCAGCTGCACGAACACGATGTCGCCGAGCGCGTCCTGCGCGTGGTCGGTGATGCCGACCCGGACGACCGTGCCCGCCTCCCCGCTGCCCTGCACGAGCGCCCACTCGTGCTGGTCGGTGTAGCGGCGGTCGTCGGGCGTGCTCATGCGGTGTCGTCTCCAGGTCGGTCCGTGGCCCTCCTGCAGGGGCCCGCGCCGAGCGCCAGCGAGGCGTGGGGGGCAGGAGGGTCCTCAGTCGGTGTCGGGCTGAGCGTATTGAGGCTCGTCGAGCGGCCGCAACGCGTCCACCACGACGCGGTCGCGCTGCTCGATGTCGACGCTGCCGCCCTGCCGGCCGACCCGGTCCACGACGCCGCCGGGGATGCTCATCGCCGTCTGCAGGTCCTGCGGGGAGCCGATGACGACGACCTCGTAGGGGGCGCTCACCGCCCGTCCGTCGACCTGGAGGGCGCCCGGCACGCCGGTGACGGCGGTGGAGACGCCGACCCGCACGCCGTCGATCTGCATGGTCTCCGCCCCGGCGCCGCGCAGCTCCTGGATCGCGTCGAGCAGGTCGGCGACCCGCACCTGCGCCTCGGGGTCGCGGATGGTCATGACCAGGCCCGGCCCCTCGGCGGCGACGGTGCCGTTGAGGACGGCCAGGGCGTCGGCGCGCTCGTTGGCGTCCTCGAGGGCGGCGGCCGAGCGGCTGTCGGTGTCGGACAGGTCGCGCAGCGCGCTGCGCTGGTCGGCGATCTGGGCGCGCAGCCGCTCCTCCTCGAGGTCGAGGTCGTCGAGGATCGCGACGAGCTCCTCCTCGCGGGCGCCCTCGAGCGCCTGGCCGGTGTCGGTGCTGCGCACCTGCACCGCGATCGCGAAGCCGAGCAGCAGGGTGAGGACGCCGATCAGCAGGCCGGCGACCAGGCGCTGCCGGGGGCGCCGCGGGGCGGCCGGGGCCCGCTCCGGGGTGGCGGCGTCCTCCCCCGCAGGCGGCTCCCCCGCGGTCGGCTCCCCGGCGGGCCGCGCGGCGGGCTCGGGGAGGTCGTCGGCGGGCTCGGGGACCTCGCCGGCCGCGGCGGTCCCCGCGGCCGGGGCCTCGGCGGGGCCGGCGTCGGCGACCTCCGGCCCGGCGTCGGCCGGGCCGGGCGGGCGGGGGTCGTCCCCGGCGGGACGCGGGGTGCCGCTCATGCCCGGAACAGGTGCCGGCGGATGGCCGCGGCGTTGCCGAAGATGCGGATGCCGAGGACGACGACGACCGCCGTGGACAGCTGGGCGCCGACGCCGAGCTGGTCGCCGAGGAAGACGATCAGCCCGGCGACGACGACGTTCGACACGAACGAGATGACGAACACCTTGGCGTCGAAGATGCCGTCGAGGCGGGCGCGGGCGCCGCCGAACACCGCGTCGAGCGCGGCGACCACCGCGATCGGCAGGTAGGGCTGCAGCCACAGCGGGACGGTGGGGTCGAGGACGAGGCCGAGCGCGATGCCGACGGCCAGGCCGATGACGGGGATCACCGCTCAGTCCCCCGTGCCGCCGGCGGCGGCCTCGGCCGGGGTGCCGGCGAAGGGCACGGCGGAACGCAGCTCGGGGACTCCCCCGGCGGGAACGGACAGCTCGTCCTCCTGGGCGAACTCGAAACGCAGGCCGTAGGTCTCCGAGATGACCGCCAGGGCGTTGACCTCGGGACTGGCCAGGAACCGGGCCCGGAGCTCGTCCGGGTCCCCGATGGCGCTGACGCGGTAGGGGTTGGTGACCGGGCGGAAGTCCACGAGGACCGCCTCCCCGGCGAAGCGGATGGCGGTGGTCGGGCCCAGCCGCTGGCCGTTGATCGACACCGCCTCGGCGCCGGCGGACCACAGGGCGTTGACCACCAGCTGCAGGTCGCCGTCGCGGACGTCGCCGCTGCCGTCGTCGTCGGTGCCGCCGACCGGGTCGGCGTCGGCGTCGGGCTCGGCGTCGGCCAGGGTGACCAGCAGGCCGGGGCCGGTCACCGCGTCGAGGCCGGCGGCGAGCTCGGCGGCCTCGAGGGCGTCGATGGCCCGCCGGCCGACGGTGCTGGCGGCCAGCGCGTCGTCGCGGGCGTCGGCGACCCGGCCGCGCAGGTCCTCCAGCTCGGCGGCGAGGTCGTCGGTGCTGGCGGACTGGGTGCCGATCTCCTCGACCAGCCGGGCGCGGACCTCGTCCTGCCCGGCGGCCCGCGCGGCGGCCTGGTGGTAGGTCACCGAGAACAGCAGCCCGGCCAGCGCCATCGTCACCGCGACCGCCAGCGCGCCCAGCCGGCGGCGGCGCGGCGGCGCGTCCCCCGGGCCGGCGGCGCGGGCCCCCGCAGCGCGGGCCTCGGCAGCACGGGCAGCACGGGCCTCGGCAGCGCGGGCGTAGGCGGGGTCGAGGGTCTCGGCGAGCACCTGGTCCAGCAGCGAGGCGCCCATGGAGCGCACCCCGCCGCGGGCCGGCGGGGCCGGCCGGGGAGTCGGTCGGGTCGCGGTCACGGCGCCGGGTGGGCCGGCGCGCCCGCCCCGGACCGGGCCGTCCCCCGCGACAGCGCCCGCTCGGCGCGGACGATCCCGGCCACCTGGACGACGTAGAGCACCCCGGCCAGCACGTAGAGCACGCCGCCCCAGATGGTGAACGCGTAGGCGAACGGCTGGACCCAGGCCAGCCAGGCGCCGGTGGCGTCGTCGGCCAGCAGCAGCAGCGGGAAGGCGTAGAGCAGGTTGAACGTGGCCGCCTTGCCCAGGTAGTGCACCTGCAGCGGCTCGTAGCCGTGGGAGCGCAGGACCAGCAGCATCAGCCCGAGCACCACCTCGCGGCCG
Organism: Geodermatophilus arenarius; assembly: GCF_042654585.1. Taxonomy (NCBI): domain Bacteria; kingdom Bacillati; phylum Actinomycetota; class Actinomycetes; order Geodermatophilales; family Geodermatophilaceae; genus Geodermatophilus; species Geodermatophilus arenarius. Next base: position 137,362 of record NZ_JBHSGR010000007.1, on the reverse strand, counting down.
ACGAGCACGGCGACCACCCACAGCGGGACGACGTCGCGGAACACGAAGGCGACGAGCGTGGCGACGATGTAGAGCCGGTCGGCGGCCGGGTCGAGCAGCGCGCCGAGGCGGCTGGACTGGCCGAGCACCCGGGCGAGCTTGCCGTCGGCCCAGTCGGTGACGCCGGAGACCATGAGCACGACCACGGCCCAGCCGTCCTCGTGCGGGCCCAGCAGCAGCCAGAGGAACAGCGGCACGCCGAGCAGCCGCAGCACCGACAGGGCGTTGGGGACGGTCCACACCCGGTCGGGCAGCTCGTTGCGGTCGGGCACCCGGCCCACACCCGCGTCCGGCCCCACGACCGCGCCCGCCATCGACCCCGGTCCCGGGGACGCCGGGACGGCCGACGACCCCTGCGACGACGTCACTGCTCCTCCACCCCGCTGCACACCGTGCCCGAGGCTAGTCGACGGACCCCGCTCGTCCCCGCCACGCGCAGGCTCGTGGCGGGGACGTCCGGCCGGGGGCCGGCGGCTACGCCGGGACGGCGACCAGCGAGGCGGGAGCCGGTTCGTGGCCCAGCGGGCGCCGGCTGAAGGAGCCGGTGCCGTGGCTGACCGAGCGCAGCGCGCCGGCGTAGCCGAGCAGCTCCACCTCGGGCACCTCGGCGCGGACGGTGGTGCGGTCCCGGTCGGGGTCGGCGTCGCTGCCGGTGACCCGGGCCCGGCGGGAGGACAGGTCGCTCATCACCGCGCCGACGTGCTCGCCGGGCACGACCACCTCGACCTCGCACCACGGCTCGAGCACCTTGGTGCCCGCGGCGGCCGTGAGCTCGCGGACCGCCAGCGCCCCGGCGGACTGGAAGGCCGCGTCGGAGGAGTCGACCGAGTGCGCCTTGCCGTCGACGAGGACGAAGGCGACGTCGACCAGCGGCCGGTCGTCGTGGACGCCCTTGGCGCACTGCGCGCGGATGCCCTTCTCGACGCTGCCGTGGTACTGGCTGGGCACCGCCCCGCCGACCACCCGCTGCTCGAAGGTGATGCCCGACCCCGGCGGCCCGGGCTCGGCCTCCACCACGACGACGGCGTACTGGCCGTGGCCGCCGGACTGCTTGACCAGCCGCCCGGTGGCCTTCGCCGGCGCGGCGAGGGTCTCGACCATCGGCACCCGCACCGGGACGGTGGTCACCGCGACGCCGTGCCGGGTGCGCAGCCGCTCCAGCAGCACCTCGCCGTGGGCCTCTCCCACGCACCACAGCAGCAGCTGCCCGGTGTCGCGGGAGCGCTCGACGCGCACCGTCGGGTCCTCGGCGGCCAGCCGGGCCAGCGCGGGCCCGAGCCGGTCCTCGTCGGCGCGGGAGGCGGCCTCGACCGCGACCGGGTGCTGCGGCACCGGCAGGTCCCAGGGCGGCACCAGCCGCGGGTCGCCGGGCGCGGACAGGGTGTCGCCGGTCTCGGCGGTGTTCAGCCGGGCGACGGCGCAGACGTCGCCGGCCGGGCAGGCGGCGACCGGGCGCAGCGCCGACCCGAGCGGGGAGGACACCGCGCCGATGCGCTCGTCGGCGTCGTGGTCGGGGTGGCCGCGGTCGGCGCCGCCGTGCCCGGAGACGTGCACCGGGGTGTCCGGGGTGAGGGTGCCGGAGAAGACCCGCAGCAGGGAGACCCGGCCGAGGTAGGGGTCGGTCGTCGTCTTGACCACCTCGGCGACCAGCGGGCCGTCGGGGTCACAGGCCAGCGCCGGGGCCTTCGAGCCGTCGGGGCGGGTGACCGGCGGGCAGCCGTGCTCCGCGGGGCTCGGGAAGCCGTGCACGATCAGGTAGAGCAGGGCGTCGAGGCCGATGCCCTGCAGCGGGGCGGCGCAGAGCACCGGGTGGAAGTGGCCGCGGGCGACCGCGGTGCCGAGGTCGGTCATCAGGTCGCCCTGGACCAGCTCGTCACCGGCGAGGTAGCGCTCCATGAGCGCCTCGTCCTCGCTCTCGCCGATGATCCCCTCGATCAGCTCGCTGCGGAGCCGCTCGGCGTCGGGGGCCTGCGCGCCGGGTTCGAGCAGGTTGACCACGCCGCGCACGGTCCCGTCGGGCGCCCGGTCGACGAGGTGGACCGGGTACACCCCCTCCCCGAGCGCCGTACGGCACAGCCGCACGGTCTCCTCGACGTCGGCCCGGGCGCGGTCGAGCTGGGTGACGACGACGGCGCGCGGCATGCCGACCGCGGCGCACTCCTCCCACAGCTGCACGGTGGTCGCGTCGACGCCGCCGACGGCGGAGACGACGAACAGCGCGGCGTCGGCGGCGCGCAGCCCGGCGCGCAGCTCGCCGACGAAGTCGGGGCTGCCGGGGGTGTCGAGCAGGGTGATCCGGGTGCCGTCGTGCTCGACGGTGGCCACGCCGAGGGTCACCGAGCGCTGCTGGCGGACCTCGACGTCGTCGCTGTCGAGGCAGGTGGTGCCGTCCTCGACCCGGCCGGCGCGCACGAGGGCGCCGGTGGCCACGAGCAGCGCCTCGGCGAGGGTCGTCTTGCCGGCGCCGGCGTGGCCGACGAGGGCCACGTTGCGCACCCGGGCCGCCTCGCGCGGCTCCGGCGCCGGGACGACGTCCCTACCCACGGCGGCCGCCGGGCCGGTCGTTGTCCTGGAGGGGGATGCGCACGGGGACCTCCCGGGCTCACGGGATGTGGTGTGCACCACACCCTGCCCCCGGACGCGCGGGCCGGGCAAGCCCCTGCCGGGCCTCAGTCGGCGGCGGTCCCGGTCGCGGTCCCGGCGGCCGCACCGACGGTGACCTGGACGGTGCACCCGGCCCACCCGGCGGGGGTGACGTCGGCGACGGCGGCGGTCACGTCGTCGCGGGTGCCCGCCGCCAGCGCGGCCATGACCAGCCGGGAGGCGGCGGCCGCGGGGCGCCGCTCGGCGGCGAGGACGCGCTGCAGGGTGGCGGCCGGGACGACGCCGGACAGCCCGTCGGAGCACAGCAGCAGCCGGTCGCCGGGCTCGGCGCGGACGGCGATCAGGTCGGCCCGGCCGGGGTCGGCCGAGCCGCCGAGGGCGCGCAGCAGCACCGAGCGCATCGGCGAGGCGGCGGCCTCCTCGGGGGTCATGTCGCCGGAGTCGACCAGCGCCTGCACCAGCGAGTGGTCGGTGGTGAGGCGGGTGAGGACGCCGGCGCGCATCAGGTGGGCGCGGCTGTCGCCGACGTGCGCGACCACCAGCCGGCCGTCGCGGGTGAGCTCGGCCGCGGTGCAGGTGGTGGCCATGCCGGTCAGCGCGGGGTCGGCCGCGGCGGCCGCGCGCACCGCGGCGGCGGCGGCGGCGAGGGCGGCGGCCAGGCCGGCGTCCGGGGCGGCCCCGGTGCGGTCGGCGCGGGCGGCGGCCGCGCGGGCGACCACCTCCTCGACGACCAGGCGGGCCGCGGTGGCCCCGCCCCGCCCGCCGCCCACGCCGCCGGCGACCGCGAGCAGCGCGGGACCGGCGGACCCGGCGTCCTGGTCGGCGCCGCGGGGGCCGGCCAGGGAGACCGCGGCGGGGTCGAGGACCAGCCGGTCCTGCCCGGCCCCGTCCGGCGGCGGGACCCGGCGCCCGCCCGGCGCCTCGGCCGCGGGGAACCACGGCAGCGGCGTCGAGGGGGCGGTCACGGGCGACAGCATGGACTGCCGTGCCCGGTTTCCGGAGGGGAACGGCGCGCGCCGCCCCCGGTGCCGGCCGGCCCCGACCCCGTCCCGCGGTGCCCGGCCCCACCCCGCAGCGCGAGGCCGGGCACCGCGAGGCGGGGCCGGGCCGGGAGACTGGGGCGGTGACGAGCGCGACGGGCGGGCACGCGGCCGGGCGGGACCAGGAGAGCAGCCGGGCGCACGCGGTGCCGCGGGAGGCCGCCGACGGGCCGCCGCCGTGGGTGGCCGCGTGCGGGACGCCGGTCGCCGTCGTCCAGGGGGCGTGGGACGGCCGGCGCGGGCTCGGCTCCGACGACGTCTGCCCGGAGTGCCGCCGGCTGGTCCCCGCCTGAGGCGTCCTGGCTCACCGCCGCGCGTCCCGGCTCACGGTCGGCGCCGAGCCAGGACGCAGCACGATCAGGCCGGCTGGTCATGCGCGGACGCCGCCGGCTCCCTCGAGCGCGTCGTCGTCCTCGAACTCGGTGACGGTGGCGCCGGGCAGCCGCACCGTGAACACCGTCCGCCCGGGCCGGCCGGCCACGCCGACGGTGCCGCCGTGCCCGGCCACCACGGCCGCGACGATCGCCAGCCCGAGGCCGGTGCTGCCGGAGGCCCGCGAGCGCGCGGAGTCGCCGCGGGCGAACCGCTCGAAGACCCCGGCCCGCAGGTCGGCGGGCACGCCCGGGCCGTCGTCGGCGACCTCGAGCACCGCGGTGCCGTCCTCGGCGCGCAGCCGGGTGGTCGCCGTCGTCCCGGCCGGGGTGTGCGTGCGGACGTTGGCCAGCAGGTTGGCCAGCACCTGGTGCAGCCGGGCGGCGTCGCCGGGGACGAGCACGGCCGCGCCGGGCAGGTCCACCCGCCAGCGGTGCCCGGGGCCGGCGGCGTGCGCGTCGCTGACGGCGTCCACGACCAGCCCGGTGAGGTCCACGGTGCCGACGGTGAGCTCGCGGCCGGCGTCGAGGCGGGCGAGCAGCAGCAGGTCGTCGACCAGGCCGGACATGCGCACCGCCTCGGCCTCCACCCGGCGCAGCGAGGCGTCGGCGTCCTCGGGCAGCCCGCCGCGGCGGCGCACCAGCTCGGTGTAGCCGCGGATGGAGGTGACCGGGGTGCGCAGCTCGTGGCCGGCGTCGGCGACGAACCGGCGCAGCCGGGTCTCCGACGCCTGCCGCGCGGCGATGCCCGACTCCACCGAGTCCAGCAGCCGGTTGAGCGCCGCGCCCACCCGGCCGACCTCGGTGCGCGGGTCGGTGTCGGCGGCCGGCACCCGGTCGGGCAGCCGCACCTCGCCGCTGGACAGCGGCAGCGCGGCGACCCGCCCGGCGGTGGCGGCGACCCGGTGCAGGGGGCGCAGCGTGCGGCCCACCACCAGCGCCCCGGCGACGCCGGCGGCGAGCAGACCCAGCAGCCCGGCGACCACCTCGACGGCGACCAGCCGGACCAGCGCGGCCTCGGCCGAGGCCAGCGGCAGGCCGGTGACCAGCACCTCGCCGTCGCCGGCGGGCGAGGCGACCACCCGGTAGTCCCCCAGCGGGCCGAGGCCGACGGTGCGCGCGGCCCCGTCGGCCGGGACGCCGGCCAGCGCGGCGGCCTCCGCGGCGGTCAGCGCCTCGCCGTCGCCCTCCCTGCCGATGACGGCGGCCTCGGTCACCGCGCCGTCGACGACGCGTGCGCCGAGCGTGCCGTCGCCCTGGCCGGGGACGAGCAGGAAGTCCGGCCCGCCCCCCGGATCGCCGTACCCGGGCGCGCTCGGGCCGCCGTCCGCGTGCGCCGAGCGGGTCACGGCGGCGGCCAGCCGGTCGTCGACCTGACCGAGCAGCTCACCGCGGACCGCGGCGGTCGCCGCCACCCCCACCACGACGAGCACGAGGGCCAGCGGGACGAGGAAGACCCACAGCAGCCGCGCCCGCAGCGAGCGGGGCCGGGCTCGCCCGGGGAGGGCACGCGTCGTCACGGCGACCACGGTCCGCGCCGCGGCTGCGCGTTGCCTGGACGCCGGGCGGGAGTCGGCTGTGCCCGGCGCGCCACGCCGTGCCGCCCGCCGTCCCGCCTGTCACAGTCGGGGGCGATGACGACGGGGACCACGGGCCTGACCCCTCCCGCGGCGCCGGTGGGCCTGACCGCCGCCGAGGCCCGCGCCCGGCACCGGCGCGGTGAGGGCAACGTCGCGGTCAGCGCGTCCTCGCGCAGCTACGCGGTCATCCTGCGCACCAACGTCTTCTCCTTCTTCAACGTCATCCTGTTCACCATCGGCGCGGCGCTGCTGGCGCTGGGCCGGTACAGCGACGCGTTCACCAGCGTCGGCCTCGGGCTGGTCAACGCCGCGATCAGCGCGGTGCAGGAGATCCGCGCCAAGCGCAAGCTCGACCGGCTGCAGCTGCTCGCGCGGGGCACGGTGACGGTGGTCCGCGACGGCGCCGACACCGAGGTGCCGCCGGAGGAGGTCGTGCTCGGCGACGTGCTGCGGCTGCGCCCGGGCGGGCAGGTCGTCGTCGACGGGCCGGTGCTCGCCGGGCGGCTGGAGGTGGACGAGTCGCTGCTGACCGGCGAGTCCGAGGCGCTGCCGAAGGAGCCCGGGGACGACCTGCTGTCGGGCTCGTTCGTCGTCGGCGGCGAGGGCGCGCAGCTGGCCCGCGAGGTCGGCGCGGCGTCCTACGCCGGCCGGCTGACCGCCGAGGCGCGCCGGGTCTCCACCGACCGGACGCCGCTGCAGCGGCGGATCGACTTCGTCGTCCGGCTGGTCATGCTCCTGGTGCTGCTGATGAGCGTGACGATCCTGGCGCAGGCCGCGCTGGAGGGCTTCACCCTGGTGCGGACCGTGCAGACCACCGCGGTGCTGTCCGGGCTGGTGCCCTACGGGCTGTTCTTCCTCGTCGCGGTCGCCTACACCGTCGGCGCGGCCAGGAGCGCCGGCCGCGGCGCGCTGGTGCAGCAGGTGAACGCCGTGGAGTCGGTGAGCAACGTCGACGTCGTCTGCACCGACAAGACCGGCACGCTCACCACCGGCCGGCTGTCGCTGGCCGGGGTGCGGCCGGTCGGGCCGCTGCCGGCCGGCGAGGTGGAGCGGCTACTGGGGTCGATGGCCCGCAGCACCGCCGCGGGCAACCTGACGACGGCGGCACTGGCTCAGGCGCTGCCCGGCGACCCGGTGCCCGTCGCCGAGGAGGTGCCGTTCTCCTCCGCGCTGCGGTGGAGCGCGCTGCGCACCGCCGACGGCGTGCTGGTGCTCGGCGCCCCGGACACGCTGGCGCCGCGGCTGACCGGCGAGCCGCTGGGCGTCCCCGTGCGGGAGCTGACCGGGCGCGGGCTGCGGGTGCTGGTGCTCGCCCGCGCCGACCGGGACGCACCGCTGCGCGACGGCGCCGGCCGGTCGCGGCTGCCCGCCCTGGAGCCGCTGGCCGTCGTCGCGCTGGCCGACGAGCTGCGCCCCGGCGTCGTCGACACCCTCGCCCGGCTCACCGCGGACGGCATCACGGTCAAGGTGGTCTCCGGCGACGACCCGGCCACGGTGGCGGCGCTGGCGCGGCAGGCCGGCCTGGAGCCCGGCGAGCCGGTGGCCGGCCCGGCACTGGAGGGCCTGTCGGAGGCGCAGCTCGACGAGGTCGTCGCGCGGACGACGGTGTTCGGGCGGATCGCCCCGGAGCAGAAGGAGCGGCTGGTCGACGCGCTGCGCCGGGCCGGGCACCACGTGGCGATGGTCGGCGACGGCGTCAACGACGCCCGCGCGCTGAAGCGGGCGCACGTCGGCGTGGCGATGGCCGGCGGCAGCGCGGTCACCCGTGACGTCGCCGACATCGTGCTTACCGGCGACTCGCTGGCCGCGCTGCTGCCGGCGGCGCACGAGGGCCGCCGGATCATCACCGGGATCAGCACGTCGATGCAGGTGTTCCTGGCCCGCGTCGGCACCCAGGGGCTGGTCATCCTCGCCGTCACCATGCTCGGGCTCGGCTTCCCCTACTCCCCGGCCAACGTGGGGCTGACCCTGCTCACCGTCGGCGTCCCGACGCTGTTCCTCACCGCGTGGGCCCGCCCGACCCCGCCCGACCCGCACCTGCTCACCACGCTGTGGCGGTTCGTCGTGCCGGCGGTGCTGGTGACCGCGGCCGGCGGGGTCGCCGTCTACGCCCGGCACTACACCGACCTGCTGCAGGGGTTCACCGACGACGCCGTCCCCTCGTTCGTCGTCGACGCCTTCGAGGACTACACCGGGGTGTCCTCCGACGACGTCGGCTTCGCCGAGGCCGCCGCGACCATCGGCGCGCAGACGGCGCTGTCGACGTTCGTCTCCTACGCGGCGTTCCTGCTGATCCTGTTCCTCAAGCCGCCCACCCGGTGGTTCGCCGCCTGGACCCGTCCCGACGGCGACCGCCGCCCCGCGTGGCTGGTCCTCGCGCTGGTGGTCGTGTTCTCCGCCGGGCTGTTCTGGCCGGCGTTCACCACCTACTTCGGGCTCACCGAGGCCGCCGACCCGGTCTTCGAGACCGTGGTGCCGGCGCTGCTGCTCTGGTTCGCGGCGCTGACCGCGGCCTACCGGTTCCGGCTGCTCGAGCGGGCGCTGGGCCTGACCGGGGTGGTCAGCCCGCTGCAGCCGCCGGGGTCACGGGACCCAGGAGCCCGGCGAAGGTGAGCGCGGCGGCCCGCGGCCGGTCGACGACGAGGACCTCGCCGGGCGCCGGGTCCGCGGCGCGGTAGCGGTCCCAGCGGCCGGCGTGCCGGCGCATCCGGCCCTCGGGGATGCGGCGGCCGCGGGCACGCTGGCCCTCGGCGGCGTCGTCGGCGGAGACGTCGAGCAGCACCAGCCGGACCGCGCGCCCGGCCCGGCGGGCCGCCCGCAGCACCACCGGGCGCCACCAGCGGCTGGTCCACGGGTCGGTGAGGACGACGACCGGCGCCGGACCGGCGAGCACGCGGAGGACGCGCAGCCGGTGCGCGGTGTGCACCAGCGGGCGCACCAGGCGGTAGGGCACCCGGGAGCCGGTGCGCCACCGGGCGGCGACGTCCTCGGAGTCCACCGCGGCGACGCCCGGGACGCCGTCGCCGAGCACGCGCCGCACCAGCGTGGTCTTGCCGCTGCCGGGCAGGCCGCCGACGACGACGAGCGTGCGGGCCGGCGCCGGGGGGCGGCCGTCGGGCCGCGCCGACGGCAGCGTGGTGGTCACGGGTCTCCTCCTCGGGGCGCCGCCGTCGCGGGGTGTGCACTCCGGCGGAGCGGCGGACGGTACCGGTGCGGCGTGCCGCGGAGCGGCCCGCGTGCGCGGGGACCGGCGTGCGCGGGGACCGGGGTGCAGTGCGGCGCCGCCCTCCCCAACGGAGGACGGCGCCGCGAGGTGCCGGGACGGTCAGTCGCCCTCGTCGTCGGGGCCGCCGCGGCCGCCCCACCAGGGTCCGTCCCCGTCGGCGGACTGCACGAACTCGGTGACCCCCGCCTCCAGGTCGGCCAGCCGCTCGTCGGCCTCCTCCTGGGTGAGGTGGCCCTCCTCGACGGCGGTGGCGATGCGTTCCTCCGCCGCCGCGACGAGCGCGGCGACGAGGTCCTCGACGGCGACGCCGCGGTCCTCGGCGACCGAGGCGAGGGTGGCGCCGTCGGCCTCCAGGGCGGTGCGCAGCTCCTCCTCGGACAGGCCCAGGGTCTCGGCGACGACCGGGAAGCCGCCGCCCCAGCCACCGCCCCAGCCACCGTGCCAGCCACCCCGGCCACCGTGCCAGACCCCGGCGTCGCCGAGGGTGGCGGCGACCTCGTCGGCCTGTTCCTGGGTGATCGACCCGTCGTCGACCAGGCCGGACAGGGCGTCGCGGATGCGCTCCTCGGCCGAGGTGACCGAGTCCGTGGTGGTCGTGTCGTCGTCGGCCACGGCCGGGACGGCGAAGGCCAGGCCGCCCACGGCCAGGGCACCGGCCGCGGTGGCGAGCAGGATCTTCTTCCGCACGGGCACACTCCTCGCTCGGGTGACCGGTCGATCCGGCCCTGGTCCCGAGGATCGGGCACGAAGCTGTGACCCGGCTGTCAACCGCCCGTGCCGCGACTGTGGACCGCTGCGTCCGGGTCCGCCGCCGGGCCCGACGGGCCGGTCGGGGTGGGTCCGGACCCGTCTGACCTGCACCGCGTCGCCGGCCGGTCCGGCAGGGGAAACACGGACGTTCCCCGCACGACCCCGATCGGGTCCACCCTGTGCCCGTGCGCGCCGTCCGCCCCTCGCCCGGACGCCCGCGCCGGGGCCCGCTGGAGCGGCTGGTCCTCGGCGCGCTCACGATCGTGCTCGCGTCGGTGCTGGTGGTGACCACGGCGGGACTGCTGGCGGTGGTCCTCTGGGCCCCGGAGGGCGCCTCGCGTCCGGAGGTACCGGACGCGCAGCGGGCCACGGTCGCGCCGGACCCGGGGACGCCGGCCGAGATCCGCGGCATGGGCGTCGTCGGGGAGGCCGCCGCCCCCGTCCCGCCGCCGGTCGCCGTCGACGACACCGCGGTGCTGGCCGCCGTCGACGCGGCCGCGGGCGCGGCGGACGGCACGGTCGCGGTGGCGGTGCTCGACGCGTTCGGCCGGCCGCTGGTCACCGGTCCCGCCGCCGGGGACGCCCTCCTGTCGGCGTCGGTGGTCAAGCTGCACGTCGTCGGCCGGCTGCTGGCCCTCGGCGCGGCCGGCGCGCTCGACCTCGGCGAGGACGACCTCGCGCTGATGGAGCGGGCGATCGTGACCTCCGACGACGGCGCGATGAGCACCCTGTGGGACCGCTACGACGGCGCCGCGCTGGTCACCGCCACCGCCGCCGACGCCGGCCTGACCGCCACCGCCCCGCCGCGGGTCGCCGGCCAGTGGGGCGAGGCCAGGCTCAGCGCGGCCGACGTCGCCGCCCTGCTCGCCGGGCTGGCCGACACGCTCGGCGAGGGGCCGGCCGCGACGCTGCTCGGCTGGATGCGGGAGACCGCGCCGACCGCGGCCGACGGGTTCTCCCAGACCTTCGGCCTGCTGGCCGGCGGCCCCGGGATCGCGGCCAAGCAGGGCTGGATGTGCTGCGTCGACGGCCGGCGGCAGCTGCACTCGGCCGGGGTGCTGCCCTCGGGCACCGCCGTCGTCCTGCTCGGCGACTTCCCCGCCGCGACGTCGTGGGGACGGGCCCGCGCCGCCCTCGACTCCGCCGCCGCGGCGGTGCTGGCCGCGTTGGGCTGAGGTCCCCAGGGAGCTCACAGGCCGGCCCCAGCCCCTGCGGAGGGTGCGGGGGCAGCGTGCCGTCATGGACCGCGACACCGCGCCCTGGCTGTTCGACCCCGCAGCGACCCGCGCCCTCGTGCTCGCCCGGCGCTCCCCCGGCGGCGGGCCGGTCGGCGACGTCGTCTCCGACGTGGTCTGGGGCGAGGTGGTGCGCCTGCTGCGCTGGGCGGCCGCCGGCGGGTCCGGGCCCCCGGAGCTGCGGCCGGGCACCTGGTGGCGGCTGGCCGCCGAGAGCGCGGCCCTCCTGCGCCGGCTGCCGGCGCTGAGCGCGGAGATCGACCAGCCCTGGTCGGTGGTCCCGCCCGCGCCCGCCGAGCCCGGCGTCGACCCGGCCGGGCGGATCGGCCAGGTCGCCCGCCGGCTCACCGACCGGCTCCGCTCCGGGGAGCCCGTCCCCCTGCGCGTGCTCGCCGCCGAGGTCGACGCACTCGGTGAGGCGGCCGTCCAGGCGATCGCGGCGCACTCCTTCGGCTCCTAGACGACCGTCGCATCACGATATATCGTTACTGTCATCCGATACGTCAGGAGGCGGTCACGGTGCACGACCCACGATCCGAGGGATGGCGGCCCGGCGGCCGCGGGCACGGGCGCGGCCAGCGGCCGCGCGGGTCCCGCCCGAGCGGGCCCGGCGGCGGGGGCTCCGGGCCCTCCGGCTTCGGCTTCGGCGGCCCGGGCGGGACCGGCGGCGGCGCCGGCTTCGGCGGCCCGGGCGGACCCGGTGGCCCCGGCTTCGGCCCGGGCTCCGACCCGGCGGCCGGGTCGCAGCGCCGCGGCGGCCGCGGCCGGGTCCTCGGCGGCGACGTCCGCGCCGCCGTCCTGCTGCTGCTGGCCGAGCAGCCCATGCACGGCTACCAGCTCATGCAGGCGGTCGCCGAGCGCAGCGGCGGGCGGTGGACGCCCAGTCCCGGCGCGATCTACCCGACCCTCAGCCAGCTCGAGGACGAGGGCCTGGTCACGGTGACCGCCGACGCCGGCCGCAAGCTCGCCACCCTCACCGACGCCGGCCGCAGCGCCGTCGAGGAGCTGCGCGGCACCGGGAACGACCCGTTCGGCGGCGGCACCGCGGGCGCCCCCACCGCGGACCTGCGCGGCCTGCTCGACCAGCTGCACGGCGCGGTCCGCCAGGTGGCGCGCACCGGCACCGAGGCCCAGCTCACCGCCGCGGCCGGCGTCCTCGCCGAGGCCCGCCGCGCGCTGTACCTGCTGCTCGCCGAGGGGCCCGACGGCACGCCGCACGCCGGCACGCCGGAGACCCCGCAGGCCTGACCTCCCCACCTCCGGTGCTCCCGTCGCGGCGTCCCGCGGCGGGAGCACCGGCGCGCCGGGGGTCGCCTCGTCCTGCCCCGGGACGTCGGGACGTGCACGAGGCGTGGCCGGGGCCCGTCTCGCCGTGCGCTTCTGTGCCGCTCCCGCCCGATCGCGGCGGTAGTTGGGGATAACGGTCGGGGGGACGGCGCGGGCGCCCGCCGGCTCCACGAGGGGCGGCACGCCTGCCGCGCGCCTGCCGCGGCCGGTCGGGCCGTGCTCGAGCCCGGACGCGACCGGGCAGGCGCGCGGGGCCACCCGCGGCCGCCGGAGGGGTGGGCGGCGCCGGGCGGGCACGCCGGAGGGGCGTCCGCCGCCGACCTGCGCGGGGGGCCGTCCCGCGAGGGAACGGCCCCCCGCTCCTACGCCTCGGCCGGCTCGGGGACGACGGCGCAGGTGCCCGCCGGGTAGAAGACGCCGGTGTGCCCGTCGGCGTCCCACTGGACGACGTACGGCGGCGCCCCGCCCTGTCCGCGGACCTCAAGCACCCGTCCGGTGCGGTCCGGCTCCCCCTGGTGGGTCGAGCGGACGACGATCCTGTCCCCCACGCGCGCTTCCACGGCGACCTCCCGGCGGTGGCTGGCCCTGTTCACAGCTCGTCCTGGCGAGCCCAGCCTCCCGCTGCCGCCGGGACGGGACAAGGCCCTCAGGCCGCCCCGTCGAGCACCTCGCGCAGCCGGGCCGCGAACGCCGCGGGCTCCCCGGTCTGGCCGTACTCACCGCCGAGGAAGCCGGCGTGCCCGCCGGGGAAGACGACCGGGGCGGTCCCCAGCGCCTCGGCGACGCCCACGCCGCCGCGGTGCGCGAGCTCTCCCTCGGACCCGGCGCCGACGGCGACCACGACCCGGGTGGGCGCGGCCCGCAGCGCCGCGACGTCGTACTCGTGGTGGGTGCACGAGACGAGGTTCTGCCCGAGCAGGACGTCGTCGCGCGAGCCGTCGTCCTCGGTGGGCAGGCCGAACAGGGCGGGGTCGGGTGCGGGGCCGGCGAGGTCGGGCGTCACCGGGCCGCGGTGGGCGACCAGCCGGATGAAGGCCGCCATGCCGGCGCCGAAGCCGGACCGCCGGTAGGCCTCCGCCACGGCGTGGGTGGCGGCCGAGGCCTCCGCGGCGTCGGGCACGTACCGCACCGACGGCGGCTCGTGCGCGACCAGCGTGCGCACCTGCCCGGGGTGGCGGGCGACGAGGGTCAGCGCGTTGACCGCGCCGCCGCTGCTGGCGAAGACGTCGACCGGACCGCCGCCGACCGCGGCGACGACGCGGGACAGGTCGTCGGCGTGCTCCTCGGGCGTGCTCGTCGCGGCGCCGTCGGTGCGGCGGCTGCGCTCGGAGCCGCGCGGGTCGTAGGTGACCACCGTGCGGTCGGCGAAGTACCCGGCCAGCGTGCCGAAGCCGGCCGCGGCCATGGGCGAGCCGACCAGCAGCAGCACCGGCGCGCCGGCCGGGCCGGGGCGGACGTCGTAGGCGAGGACGGCGCCGGGCACCTCGAGGGTGCGGGTCTCGAGCGCGGGGGCGGTGCTGGTCATCTGGGGCCTCCCGGGAGCGGTGGTGTCGAGGGGTGGACCGTCGCGGCGGACGGAAGTCATCGGCGCGCCGCCCCCCGGCGATGCGTACGGGCGTCCGCATGGATGTGTACGCTCGTCCGCATGACCTCGCTGCCCGCCCCGGACGACGGCCGGACCATGCGCGAGCGGATGCTCGCCGGCGACCTCTACGTCGCCGACGACCCCGAGATCGGCGAGGAGAGCGCCACCGCCCTGGACCTGGTGGCCGCCTACAACGCCACCTCGGTCCGCCAGCGGCCGCTGCGCCGGGAGCTGCTCGGGCGGCTGCTCGGCTCGGTCGGCGAGGGCACCGAGATCCGCCCGCCGCTGTACGTCGACTACGGCAGCCGGATCCGCGTCGGCGCCCGCTGCTTCGCCAACGTCGGCCTGGTCGCCCTCGACGTCGCGGCGATCACCATCGGCGACGACGTGCAGATCGGGCCGAACGTCCAGCTGCTCACCCCCACCCACCCGGTGGAGCCCGGGCCCCGGCGGGACAAGTGGGAGGCCGCGCGGCCGATCACCATCGGCGACAACGTGTGGCTCGGCGGCGGGGTGATCGTGCTGCCCGGCGTCAGCATCGGCGCGGACACCGTCGTCGGCGCCGGGTCGGTCGTGACGCGGGACCTGCCGGCCGGCGTGGTCGCCGTCGGCAACCCGGCCCGGGTGGTCCGCGAGCTGGACCGGGGGTGAGCACCCCCGTCCGGCGGCCGCGGCGGCACGACCCCGGCCGCCGCGACCGGCTGGTGGCCACGGCGCTGGACGTCATCGCCGACGCCGGCGTCACCGGCGCCACGCACCGGGCCATCGCCCGCGCCGCCGACGTGCCCCTGGGGTCGATGACCTACCACTTCGCGAGCCTGGACGAGCTGCACGCCGCGGCGTTCACCCGGCACGTCGAGGAGGTGGCCGCCCGGTTCGACGCGCGCATGTGCGCCGCGCCCGACCGGGCCGCCGCCCTGGACGCGCTGGTCGAGCACCTCACCGGCGACCTGCTCGGCTCCGGCCGGGACCTCGTGCTCGCCGTCGAGCTCTACGTCGCCGCCGCCCGCCGGCCGGCGCTGCGCGCGGTCACCCAGGACTGGATGCAGCGCAGCCGGGCGAGCCTGGAGCGCCACTTCGACCCGGTGACCGCCCGCGAGCTCGACGCCCTGGTCGAGGGGCTGGTGCTGCACAGCGCCCTGTCCACCGACCCGATGGACCGCGCCCAGATCCGTGCCGCCATCCTCCGCTTCGCCGCCTGACCTGCCCTGACCTCCGCCCCCTGACCGCCCGCCCCTCCAGACAGGACACCCGTGTCGGACACCCTCCCGGTCACCGCCCCGCCCCGGCTGCGCGCCGCCCGCGCCGCCGTCGCCGCCTGCTTCTTCGTCAACGCGGTGCTCTTCGCCGACCTCGTGCCCCGGCTGCCCGAGGTCAAGGACCGGCTGGGCGTCTCCAACGCCGAGCTCGGCGCGGCGCTGGCCGCCCTGCCGCTCGGCGCGCTGGTGTCCGCGCTGGCCTCGGCCGCGCTCATGCGCCGGTTCGGCTCGGCGCGGGTGGCCTCCTGGGGCCTGGTGGCGCTGGCCGCCGCCGTCTGGGGGGCCGCCCTCGCGCCCTCGTGGTGGCTGTTCGCCGGGGCGCTGTTCGTCGCCGGCGCGCTGGACGCGGTCGTCGACGTCGCCCAGAACGCGCACGGCCTGCGGGTGCAGCGGGCCTACGACCGGTCGATCCTCAACTCCTTCCACGGCCTCTGGAGCATCGGCGCGGTGGCGGGCGGGCTGCTGGGCTCCGCCGCGGCGGGCCTGCGCGTCCCGCTCGGGGTGCACCTGGGCGTGGTCGCGGCCGTCTTCGCCGTCGTCGCGCTGGTGGCGCACCGGTCGATGCTGCCCGGTCCCGACCAGGAGGAGGTGCCCGACGACGCCGTGCCCGCGGGCGGGCGGGGGACGCTGCGGGCGGTCGCGCTGCCGCTGGCGGCGCTCGGCGTGCTCGCCGCGTGCGGGGCGTTCGTCGAGGACGCCGGCTCCTCGTGGAGCGCGCTGTGGCTGCGCACCGAGGTGGGGACGGGCGCGGCGGCCGCGGGGCTGGGGTTCGTCGCGCTGTCGCTGGCGATGACAGTCGGCCGGCTGACCGGTGACCGCGTCGTCGACCGGTTCGGGCAGCGCCGGGTGGCCCGTGTCGGCGGCGCGATGGTGGCCGCCGGCATGGGGCTGGCGCTGGCGGTGCCGTCGCTGGCCACGACGCTGGCCGGGTTCGCCCTGGCCGGGCTGGGCGTCGCGACGCTGGTCCCCGCCGTCTACGCCGCGGCCGACGACCTCCCGGGGCTGCGGCACGGCGTGGGGCTCACGCTGGTCAACTGGCTGCTGCGGATCGGCTTCCTGGTGTCCCCGCCGCTGGTGGGCGCGCTCGCCGACGCGACCAGCCTGCGGGTCGGGCTCCTGACCGCCGTCGTCGCCGGGGTGGCCACGGTGCTGTGCGGCCGGGTGCTGAAGGCGTCGGTGAGCCGCACGACCTGAGGGCGCGGCATCCGGTGGTGCACCACCGGGGTCCCGGCGGCCGGGCCAGGGAGCGGAGCTCGGAACCTGGCCCGGTGCCCCGGCGAGGAGTCCCCCTCTACTCGGCCGGGGCGGAGCACGTGCACCCAGGGTGCACGCCCGGTGCACGGTCCGCATCCCGGGCTGTCGGTACCGGGGGTCAGGATCGGCCGGTGACCGCCTTCTTCCTCCCCCGCGCCACCGACGACGACCAGGCCGAGCGGCTCTACGAGGCCCTCGCCGAGTTCGCCGGCTGCGAGCCCGCGCCGCCGGGCGCGCGGGTGCGCTCGGTCGCCTTCGACCAGGACGGCGCCCGATGGGTGGCCGAGGTGGGCCGCGAGCTGCGCGGGCGGCGGACGACGCGGCTGCTGCGCCGCGGCGAGCTGCTCGAGCACACCGAGGAGCTCACCGACCCCGCCCGCGTGCTCGCCGTCTACCCGGGGACGCCGTACCACGTGGTCACCGACGCCCAGCCGATCACCGGCACCGCCTCGGGGTGGGCCAACCCGTTCCCGGTCACGCCCGGCGAGGTGGTCCTGTTCGACCCCCGCTGAGCGGGGCGGCCACCGGGGTGCCGCGCTCACGACAAGATGTCGCTATGTCCTGACAAAGCCTTGACGCCGGAAGGTGTCGCGGCGCACAGTCGGGTCCCACGGGGCACGACGCACAGGACGGAGCGGACCGTGGACGACACCCCCGACGCAGTCGCCCCCGACGTCGTGGTGATGGGGCGCAGCGGCGTCGACGTCTACCCCCTGCAGATCGGCGTGGGGCTCGAGGACGTCGAGTCCTTCGGCAAGTACCTCGGCGGCAGCGCGGCCAACGTCGCCGTCGCCGCGGCCCGCCTCGGGCACTCCCCCGCGCTGGTCAGCGGTGTCGGCGACGACCCGTTCGGCCGCTTCGTGCGCCGGGCGCTGCGCGAGCTCGGGGTCGACGACCGGTTCGTCGTCGTCGACCCCCACCACGCCACGCCGGTCACCTTCTGCGAGGTCTTCCCGCCCGACCACTTCCCGATCTACTTCTACCGCCGCCCGACCGCGCCGGACCTGCAGATCCGGCCGGAGGACCTCGACCTCGACGCGGTCCGCGGCGCGCGGCTGCTGTGGGCGACGGTCACCGGCCTGTCCGAGGAGCCGAGCCGCTCGGCCCACCACGCCGCCTGGGCGGCCCGCGGGCGCCGCCGGCACACCGTCCTCGACCTCGACTACCGGGCGGTGTTCTGGCCCTCCCGGGAGGCGGCCGCCGAGCAGGTCCGCGCCGCGCTCCCCTCGGTCACCGTGGCGGTCGGCAACCGCGAGGAGTGCGAGGTCGCCGTCGGTGAGACCGACCCGGACCGGGCCGCCGACGCGCTGCTGGACGCCGGCGTCGAGCTGGCGGTCGTCAAGCAGGGCCCGGAGGGGGTCCTCGGCGCGACCCGCGACGAGCGGGTCGTCGTCCCGCCGACCCCGGTCGAGGTCGTCAACGGCCTTGGCGCCGGGGACGCCTTCGGCGGCTCGCTGATCCACGGGCTGCTCACCGGCCTGCCGCTGGAGCAGCTGCTGCGCGAGGCCAACGCCGCCGGCGCGATCGTCGCCTCCCGGCTGGAGTGCTCGACCGCGATGCCCACCGCGGCGGAGGTGGCCGCCCACGTCGCCGCCGCCCGCCCGGCCGTCCCCACCCCCCGCCTGGAGGGCACCCGTGTCTGACACCGCCGTGCACCTGCCCGCCGTCGGGACCGCGCCGGTGTGCGCCACCTACGCCGAGGTCACCGAGCTGCGCAGCCGCTCCCCGCAGGCGGTCGCGCAGGCCCTGGCCACCCGCCGCCGGCGGCCGGCCTTCCTCCCCGACGACGGCCGGCTGATGCTGATCGCCGCCGACCACCCCGCCCGCGGCGCGCTGTCGGCGCAGGGCCGGCCCACCGCGATGCACAGCCGCACGGAGATGCTCGACCGGCTGCGCGCCGCGCTCGCCCGACCCGGGGTCGACGGGCTGCTGGCCACCGCCGACGTCGCCGAGGACCTGCTGCTGCTCGGCGCGCTGGAGGACAAGGTGGTCGTCGCCTCGATGAACCGCGGCGGCCTGGCCGGCTCGGTGTTCGAGATCGACGACCGGATGACCGGCTACGACGTGCAGGGCGTGGTCGACGCCCGGTTCGACGCGGCCAAGATGCTCAACCGCGTCGACCTCGACGACCCCGCCACGGTCGTCTCGCTGGAGACCGCCGGCCGCGCGGTCACCGCGCTGGCCCGCGCCGGGCTGGTCGCGATCCTGGAGCCGTTCCTGTCCCGGCGAGTCGACGGGCGGGTGGTCAACGACCTGTCCCCCGACGCGGTGATCAAGAGCGTGCACGTCGTGCAGGGCCTGGGCGCCACCTCCGCCTACACCTGGCTGAAGCTGCCGGTGGTCGCGGAGATGGAGCGGGTGGCGGACGCGACCACGCTGCCCACGCTGCTGCTCGGCGGGGACCCCTCGCGCCGGCCGGAGGAGACCTACGCGCAGTGGCGCGACGCGCTCGCGCTGCCGCCGGTGCGCGGCCTGGTGGTCGGCCGCACGCTGCTCTACCCGCCCGACGACGACGTGGAGGCCGCGGTGGACACCGCCGTCGCCCTCGTCCACGGAGGGAGCCGGCCGTGACCGCCACCGCCCCGCGCACCACCGCCCCGAGCACCACCGGCTCGCGGACCACCGCCCCCGGCTCCACCGCCCCCGGCTCCCGCTCCCTGCACCTGCCCGCCGGGTCCGCCGCCGCCGGCCCGTACGCGCTGGAGGTCACGCCCGAGTCGGCCGGCTGGGGCCACACCGGGCTCCGCGTCCTCGAGCTGCCCGCCGGCGGCCGGCACGTCCTGGACACCGGGCCCGACGAGGTCGTCGTCGTCCCGCTGGAGGGCGGGGTCACCGTCGCCTGCGACGGGGAGGTGCTCCCCCTGGCCGGCCGCAGCTGTGTCTTCGCCGGGCCGACGGACTTCGCCTACCTCCCGCTGGGGGCCACCGCCGAGCTGACCAGCCGCAACGGCGGCCGGTTCGCCCTGTGCAGCGCCCGCGCGCGGCGCCGGTACCCCGTCCGCTACGGCCCGGCCGCCGCGGTGCCGGTCGAGCTGCGCGGCGCCGGCCGGAGCAGCCGGCAGGTGCACAACTTCGCCACCGCCGACGTCCTCGAGGCCGACTCGGTCATCGCCTGCGAGGTGCTCACCCCCGGCGGCAACTGGTCGAGCTGGCCGCCGCACAAGCACGACGAGACCTCCGCGGTGGAGACCGAGCTCGAGGAGGTCTACTACTTCGAGGTCGCCACCGGCCCCCAGGGCCAGCCCGGCCTGGCCTACCACCGCGTGTACGGCACCCCCGAGCGGCCGGTCGACGTGCTCGCCGAGGTCCGCGACCGCGACGTCGTCCTGGTGCCGCACGGCTGGCACGGACCCTCGATCGCCGCGCCCGGCCACGACCTCTACTACCTCAACGTCATGGCCGGCCCCGGCCCCGAGCGGGCGTGGCGGATCGTCGACGACCCCGCGCACGCCTGGGTCCGCGGCACGTGGGCCGACGAGGACGTCGACCCCCGGCTGCCGCTGCCCACCCACCGCCCCGACCCGGAGGGAGCGTCCCCCTCGTGAGCCAGACCCCGCCGCAGGCCCGTCCCGGGACCGCCCGGATGACCGTCGCCCAGGCCGTGGTGCGCTTCCTCGCCCAGCAGTCCACCGAGCGCGACGGGCACCGGCAGCGGCTGTTCGCCGGCTGCCTGGGCATCTTCGGCCACGGCAACGTCGCCGGCCTCGGCCAGGCGCTGCTGCAGGCCGAGCTGGAGTCCCCGCGGGCGCTGCCCTACGTGCTCGGCCGCAACGAGCAGGCGATGGTGCACACCGCCGTCGGCTACGCGCGCGCGAAGGACCGGCTGCAGACCTGGGCGGTGACCACCAGCATCGGGCCCGGGGCGACCAACCTGGTCACCGGCGCGGCGCTGGCCACGGTCAACCGGCTGCCGGTGCTGCTGCTGCCCGCCGACACCTTCGCCACCCGCGCCGCCGGCGCGCTGCTGCAGGAGCTCGAGCGCCCCGACAGCGGCGACGTCTCGGTCAACGACGCCCTCCGCCCCGTGTCGCGGTGGTTCGACCGGGTGGAGCGGCCCGAGCAGCTGCCCGCCGCGCTGCTCGGTGCGATGCGGGTGCTCACCGACCCCGCCGAGACCGGCGCGGCCACCGTCTGCCTCCCGCAGGACGTGCAGGCCGAGGCGTTCGACTGGCCGGTGGAGCTGTTCGCCCCGCGCACCTGGCACGTCGGGCGCCCGCAGCCCGAGCCGGCCGCCCTGCAGCGCGCCGTCGAGGTGGTCCGGACGGCCCGCCGGCCGTTGCTCGTCGCCGGGGGCGGCGTCGTCTACTCCTCCGCCACCGCGGCGCTGGACGCGTTCGCCACGGCCACCGGCATCCCGGTCGCGCAGACCCAGGCCGGCAAGGGCGCGCTGCCCTTCGACCACCCCCGGTCGGTCGGCGCGATCGGCTCCACCGGCACCACGGCGGCCAACGCGCTGGCCCGCGAGGCCGACGTCGTCATCGGGGTCGGCACCCGCTGGCAGGACTTCACCACCGCCTCGCGCACCGCCTTCGCCGACCCGGGCGTGCGGTTCGTCAACGTCAACGTCGCGGCGGTGGACGCCGCCAAGCACGCCGGCGTGACGGTGCAGGCCGACGCCCGCGAGGCGCTCACCGCGCTGACCGGGGCGCTGGCCGGCTGGTCGGTCGACGACGCGTACCGCGCCCGCACCGCCGAGCTCGCCGCCGCGTGGGAGGCCACGGTCGAGGCCGCCTACCACCCGGCCGCACCCGGCAGCGGGGGCCGGCTCACCCAGAACGAGGTCATCGGGCTGGTCAACGAGGTGTCCGCGCCGCGCGACGTGGTGGTGTGCGCGGCCGGGTCGATGCCCGGGGACCTACACAAGATGTGGCGGGTCCGGGACCCCAAGGGCTACCACGTCGAGTACGGCTACTCGTGCATGGGCTACGAGATCCCCGGCGGCATCGGCGTCCGCATGGCCAGCCCGGACCGTGACGTGTTCGTCATGATCGGCGACGGCTCCTACCTGATGATGCCGACCGAGCTGGTCACCGCCGTCCAGGAGGGCGTGAAGGTGGTCGTCGTCCTGGTGCAGAACCACGGCTTCGCCTCGATCGGCGCGCTCTCGGAGTCCCTCGGGTCGCAGCGGTTCGGCACCCGCTACCGGTACCGGTCGGGCTCCGGCCGGCTCGACGGGGACGTGCTGCCGGTCGACCTGGCCGCCAACGCCGCCAGCCTCGGCGTCGACGTCCTCTCCGCCCAGGACGGACCGAGCCTGGAGGCCGCCCTCCGCAAGGCCAAGGCGAGCGACCGGACGACGGTCGTGCACGTCGAGACCGACCCGCTCGTCGACGCGCCCTCCAGCGAGTCGTGGTGGGACGTGCCGGTCAGCGAGGTCTCCACGCTCGAGAGCACCCGGCGCGCCCGCGCCGTCTACGCCGAGGAGAAGGCGCGCCAGCGCCCGTACCTCACTCCTGCCCAGCCCTGATCCCCGCCAGGAGGAGCACCCATGACAGAGCAGCACGGCCGCGCGCGGATCCGGGTGGGCTCGGCTCCCGACTCGTGGGGCGTCTGGTTCCCCGACGACCCGGAACAGGTGCCGTGGCAGCGCTTCCTCGACGAGGTCAGCGCCTGCGGCTACGAGTGGATCGAGCTGGGTCCCTACGGCTACCTGCCCACCGACCCGGCGCGGCTCTCCGACGAGCTCTCCGCGCGGGGCCTGCAGGTGTCCGCCGGCACCGTCTTCGAGCACCTGCACCGGCCCGACTCCTGGGACGCGGTGTGGAGCCAGGTCAAGGACGTCGCCGCGCTGACCCGGGCCACCGGAGGCACCCACGTGGTGGTCATCCCCGACACCTTCCGCGACCAGAAGACCGGCGCCGACGTCGAGCCGCGCGAGCTCACCCCCGAGGCGTGGCGGGCGAAGACCAGCGGGGTGGACCGGCTGGCCCGCGCGATCCGGGAGGAGTACGGGCTCACGATCGCCTACCACCCCCACGCCGAGAGCCACGTCGGCTGGCAGCGCGACATCGAGCGGTTCCTCGCCGACACCGATCCCGGGTACGTGCCGCTGTGCCTGGACACCGGGCACGTCAGCTACTACCGCGGCGACAACCTCGACCTGATCCACCGCTACCCGGAGCGGATCGGCTACCTGCACCTCAAGCAGGTCGACCCGCAGGTGATCGACGAGGTGCTGGAGAAGGACGTGACCTGGCCGGACGCGGTCAGGATGGACGCCTTCGTGGAACCGCCCCACGGCGTGCCCGCCTACCCGCCGCTGTTCGAGGCGATCGAGGAGCTCGGCCTGGACGTCTTCGCGATCGTCGAGCAGGACATGTACCCCTGCCCGCCCGACCGGCCCCTCCCCATCGCCCGGCGCACCCACCGGCACATCGCCGGCTGCCGACTGCCGTCGCTGCAGATCGGCGCCCCGAGGACCCCCGCACCCGGATCGGAGGCCCGGGCGTGACCACCACGGAGACGCAGGCCGGTGTCCTCCCGGCGATGGCCGACGTCCCGGCACACGGGCTCCGGGTCGCCGTGCTCGGGGTCGGCATGATGGGCGCCGACCACGTCGCCCGCCTCCACAGCCGCATCTCCGGCGCGGAGGTGGTCACGGTCAGCGACGCCTCCGCCGAGAAGGCCGAGCAGGTGGCCGCCGGCGTGCCCCGCTGCCGGGTGGTCGGCGACCCGCTCGCCGCGATCGCCGACGACGGCGTCGACGCCGTCCTCGTCGCCACCCCCGGGCAGTTCCACGAGGAGCAGGTGCTCGCCTGCATCGAGCACGGCAAGCCGGTGCTGTGCGAGAAGCCGCTCACGATGGACGCCGACAGCTCCATCGCCGTCGTGCGCGCGGAGGACGCGTACACCGCCCGCACGGGCCGGCGGCTGGTGCAGGTCGGCTTCATGCGCCGCTTCGACCCCGAGTACGCCCAGCTCCGGGCCCTGGTCGCCGAGGGCGGGCTGGGCGAGCCGCTGATCGTGCACTGCGCCCACCGCAACGCCGCGGTCCCGCCGCACTTCACCAGCGAGATGATGGTCAACGACTCGGTGGTCCACGAGGTCGACGTCGCCCGGTTCCTCCTGGACGAGGAGATCGCCGCGGTCACCGTGCTGCGGCCGCGGGCGACCCGGCACGCGGTCGCGGGCCAGTCCGACCCGCTGCTGGTCCTGTTCGAGACCACCGGCGGCCGGCTGGTCGACGTCGAGGTCTTCGTCAGCACCGGGGTGGGCTACGAGGTCCGCACCGAGGTGGTCGGCGAGGACGGCAGCGCCGTGATCGGCCTCGACGCCGGGCTGCTGCGCACGTCCGGCGGGGCGGCGGGCCCGTCCCGGTCGGCCGGCATCGCGCCGGACTTCCGCGTGCGCTTCGGCCGGGCCTACGACGTCGAGCTGCAGCGGTGGGCCGACGCCGCCCGCCGCGGCGGGATCGACGGCCCCGGCGCGTGGGACGGCTACGCGGCCCAGGCGGTGTGCGCGGCCGGCGTCGAGGCGCTGCGCACCGGACGGCGCACCGAGGTCCGGCTGGAGCAGCGGTGAGGATCGCCCTGGACCCGCAGATGCTGCGGACCACGCCGCTGCTGGAGCTGCCCGACGTCGTCGCCGCGATGGGCTACGAGTGGATCGAGCTGTCCCCGCGGGAGGACTTCGTCCCGTTCTTCAAGCACCCCCGCGTGGACCTGGCCACCGTCCGCGCGTTCCGGTCACGGCTCGCCGACGCCGGCGTCGGCGTCACCTCGGTGCTGCCGGTCATGCGCTGGTCCGGGCCCGGCGAGGACGAGCGGCAGGCGGCGGTGCGCTACTGGAGGCGGGCGATCGAGATCACCGTCGAGCTCGGCGTGGACACGGTGAACTCGGAGTTCAACGGCCGCCCCGAGGCGCCGGAGCTCGCCGAGGCGATGTTCTGGCGGTCGATGGAGGAGCTGCTGCCCGTCCTCGAGCGGGAGGGGCTCCGGCTGGCCCTCGAGCCGCACCCGGACGACTTCATCGAGCTCGGCCACCCCGCGGTCGACATGGTCCGCGGCATCGACTCGCCGTGCGTGTCGTTCCTCTACTGCACGCCGCACACCTTCCACCAGGGCGACGACGCCGCCGGGATCATCGCGCACGCCGGCGACCTGCTCACCCACGTGCACGTCGCCGACTCGATGGACCACCGTGCCTCCGACGGGCTGCGCTACATCACCAACCCGCCCGGTAACACCACCCGCGTCCACCAGCACATGGAGATCGGCCGCGGCGACGTCGACTTCGACGAGGCCTTCGCCGCGCTGGCCGGCACCGGCTTCGACGGGGTCCTCACCACCTGCGTGTTCGGCTGGGACGACCAGGCCCGCGAGTCCGGGACGCGCATGCTCGAGGCCATCCGCGAGCTGGTCGCCAAGCACTTCCCCGACGACGCCGGCCGCGGCGCCGCCCGACCCGACACCGGCGCGTCGGAACGGCCGAACTTCCCGCAGACACCGCTCCCCGACGACACCGCTCCGTGACACCCACCCCGGGAGTAGCAGCCATGCCCACCTCCATCCCCCACTGGATCGACGGCGCCCGCCGCGAGGGCGCCAGCGGCCGCACCGCAGAGGTGACCGACTCGGCGACCGGTGAGGTCCTCGGCGAGGTCGCCCTGGCCTCGACCGAGGAGGTCGACGCGGCCGTCGCCGCGGCGACCGCGGCCTTCCCCGCCTGGCGCGACACCTCGCTGGCCAGGCGCACCGCGGTCCTGTTCCGCTTCCGCGAGCTGCTCAACGCCCGCAAGCCCGAGCTGGCCGCGATCATCACCGCCGAGCACGGCAAGGTGCTCGACGACGCGCTCGGCGAGGTCTCCCGCGGCCAGGAGGTCGTGGAGTACGCCTGCGGCGTGCCCTCGCTCGTGCGCGGCGGGTTCACCGAGAACGCCTCGACCGACGTCGACGTCCACTCCGTCCGCCAGCCGCTCGGCCCGGTGGCGGTCATCAGCCCGTTCAACTTCCCGGCGATGGTCCCGATGTGGTTCTTCCCCATCGCGATCGCCACCGGCAACACCGTCGT
Source organism: Geodermatophilus arenarius (assembly GCF_042654585.1). Classification (NCBI taxonomy): domain Bacteria; kingdom Bacillati; phylum Actinomycetota; class Actinomycetes; order Geodermatophilales; family Geodermatophilaceae; genus Geodermatophilus; species Geodermatophilus arenarius. The sequence continues at coordinate 112,123 of NZ_JBHSGR010000007.1, read as the reverse complement.
CCTCAAGCCCAGCGAGCAGGACCCCTCCGCGTCGCTGTGGATGGCCCAGCTGTGGCAGGAGGCGGGGCTGCCCGACGGCGTCTTCAACGTGCTGCAGGGCGACAAGGTCGCGGTCGACCGGCTGCTCGAGCACCCCGGGATCAGGTCGGTGTCCTTCGTCGGATCCACCCCGATCGCCCGGTACGTGTACGAGACCGGCACCCGGCACGGCAAGCGGGTGCAGGCCCTGGGCGGAGCCAAGAACCACATGGTCGTCCTCCCCGACGCCGACCTGGACCTGGCCGCCGACGCCGCGGTCAACTCCGGGTTCGGCTCGGCCGGCGAGCGCTGCATGGCCATCAGCGCCGTGCTCGCCGTCGGGGGGATCGGCGACGACCTGGTCGCCCGGATCGCCGAGCGCACCCGGACGCTGCGCACCGGCGACGGGCGCAAGGGCTGCGACATGGGCCCGCTGATCAGCAAGCGGCACCGCGACCGGGTCGAGTCCTACGTCGAGGCCGGTGAGGAGGAGGGCGCGAAGCTGGTCGTCGACGGCCGGCAGGTGCAGCCCGACGGCGCCGAGGACGGCTTCTGGCTCGGCCCGACGCTGGTCGACCACGTCGAGCCGGGCATGAGCGTCTACACCGACGAGATCTTCGGCCCGGTGCTGTCGGTGCTGCGGGTGGACAGCTACGAGCACGCCGTCGAGCTGGTCAACCGCAACGAGTACGGCAACGGCACCGCGATCTTCACCAACGACGGCGGCGCCGCCCGGCGGTTCCAGCACGAGGTCGAGGTCGGGATGATCGGCATCAACGTGCCGATCCCGGTGCCGATGGCCTACTACTCCTTCGGCGGGTGGAAGAACAGCCTCTTCGGCGACTCCCACGCCCACGGCGCCGAGGGCGTGCACTTCTTCACCCGCGGCAAGGTCATCACCTCCCGCTGGCTCGACCCGAGCCACGGCGGCCTGAACCTGGGCTTCCCGCAGAACGCCTGAGCGCGCCCGGTCAGTGGGAGGGGGCGTGCCGGCCGAGGGTGTCCACGGGGGTCGCGCCGGGGCGGGTCCACTGGGGCACGGGGCGGCTGGTCGGGCCCCAGGCGGCGTTCCCGTCGGCGTCCGAGCGCCAGTACCAGCAGATCGGCGCGCCGTGCCCGCCGACCGGTGAGCCGACCTGCGGGGCCGCGGGCCAGCCCTCGGGGACGTCCTCCCACGCCTCGCGGCGGCCGTAGGGCGTCATGTCCAGCAGGCCGAGAGTCCCGTCGGCCGGCTCGTTGCCCCGGCCGGTCGTGGAGTAGGTGAGGAAGACGCGGTCGCCGTCGCGCAGGTAGCAGGACAGGTGCCCCTCCTCCGTGGCGATCCGCTCCTCCGCGCCCCGCACCGAGTACCAGGGCTGGGCGTACCCCATGAACTCGACGAAGGGCGCCACTTCGTCCCAGGGGCCCGAGGTCAGGACGGCGGACGAGACGCCGCGGGCGTGGAGGTAGACGGCGTCCCGCAGGTGCCACAGGTTGAAGGTGCAGCCCTCGCACTGCCCTTGGTGCGGCGCGCCGTCGTACCACATGGAGTGGTAGACGAGGAGCTCGGCGCGGCCCTGGAACAGGTCGGGGAACGGGACCGGGCCGTCGGGTCCGACGACCTCGGCCGCGCCGTCGACCTCCACCATCGGCAGCCGGCGGCGGGCCGCGGCGATGGCGTCGCCCTCGCGGGTGTGCGCCTTCTCGCGGACCAGGAGCTCGTCCCGGGCGGCCTGCCAGGTGGCCCGGTCGACGACGGGCGGGCGGCCGGTGGGCGCGGGGGCGGGGCGGTCCGGGACGGTCGTCATGGCGTCCTCCGGGGGGATCTCGTCGCCGGCGGTTCCCAGGGAGGACCCCCGCCCCGGCCGGAACTCATCGCGGCGGGAGCCCCCGTCACCGACGGGCCAGGGCCACCGCGGCGGCGAGGTCGCCGCGCCACGGGTCGCCGTGGCCGGGGACGAGCAGGTCGGCCGGCAGCGCGGCGAGCGCGCCGAGGGCGTCCCGGGCGCGGTCCGGCGAGGCGGAGAAGAACCCCGGCAGCAGCTGCGGTCCGCGCACCCGCGACGTCGGGTGCCCGGTGACCAGCGCGTCGCCGGTCGCCACCACCCCGTGCCGGGGGAACAGGTAGGCGGTGTGGCCCGAGGTGTGGCCGGGCGTGGGCACGGGGACCGGCCCGCCGGGCAGGTCCAGGGGGCCGCCGCCGGGGAGCGGTCGCGCCGCGGCGACGACGGGGTGCGCGGTCGCCCCGGCCCGCACGATCGACAGCGCCCACCGGGCGACCCGCGGCCGCCAGGCCCGGACGGCGACGTCGAGCGGCGTGGCCTGCTCGCGGCGCTCCCCGCGGGCGTTCGGCAGCTCGTCCGGGTGCACGAGCACGGGGGTGCCCGGCGTGAGGGCGGACAGCCCGCCGACGTGGTCGACGTGGGCGTGCGTGACCAGGACGGCGCGCACGTCCTCCGGCCGGGAGCCCAGGGCGCGGACGGCGTCGGCGAGGCCCGCGGCGTCGCCCGGGTACCCGGCGTCGACCAGGGTCAGGTCGCGGCCGTCGCGGACCAGCACCCGGTTGACCGCGGTGCTCGGCACGCAGAAGACGTCCTCGGTGACCTCGTGCACCGGCGCTCCCTCCCTCGCCCGGACGGTAGCGCCGCGGGGCTTGCCCGGCCGCCCGGCGGGGTGTCGACTGGCCGGGCCGTCGGAGGGAGGGAGCCGGTGGGACGCCGACCCCGGAGCGGGCTGCAGGAGGAGCTGCTGCGGCTGCTGCGCCCGCCGGACCCGCGGCGGGAGCAGCTGCTCAGCGAGCGGGTCGCGCCCACGCTGGCCGCGGTCGCCGACCGCATGGCGGGACGGCCCGCGGACGAGGTGGCCGCCGCGCTGGGGGCCGCGGTGCGGGAGGCCGGCGGCACGCCGGACCGGGCGGCGCTGCGGGAGCTCGCGGCGCAGGTCGAGGCCGGCGAGAACCCGTTCGCCTGAGGGCCCGGACGGTGGGACGCTCGGTCCGGAGGGGTGCTCCCCCGTTCCTCCGCCCCGGCCGAGGGAAGGCCCGATGTCCGACGCGGCGATCCGCCGGCTGAGCGCGGCCGGTGTGGGGGCGTGCCTCCTGCTGGCCGGCTGCGCCGGTGACCCGGGCGCCTCCCCCGCCCCGGCGGCTCCGGCGACGCGCGTCCCCGACTGGCGGAACACCACCTACACCGTGACCTGCGACGGCGTCGTCCCGGACGGGTTCGCGGCGACCCTGCGGGACGGGTCGGCGCGGGTGCCGGCCGCCGCGGGTCCCTACGACTGGTTCGACGTCTCCCTCGGCGCCGCGGTGAGCGGGGACGTCGACGGCGACGGCCGGCCGGACACCGTCGTCCTGCTGCGGTGCTCCCCGCAGCCGTCGAACGGGATCGTCGAGGAGGTGCACGTCCTCGACGCCGGCGGCCGCCGGCTGGCCGTGCTGCCGAGCCCGCGCACGCTGCCGCGGGCCGACGTCCTGCCGCCGGTCTACGACCCGGACGGGCTCTCGGTCGAGGACGGCCGGGTGGTGGCGGTCATGCGGGTGTACGAGCCGGGCGACACCCACGCCGGCGGGCCGTCCGGGCGGATGACCGTCCGCTGGGAGTGGGACGGCGGGGAGCTCGAGCGGCTGCCCTAGCCCGCCCGCCGGACGGGTCAGGCGCGGGCGAACAGCGCCCGGTGCGCCTGGCGGCCCAGGATCTCGGCGGCGAGGCTCTCGCCGGAGCCGCGGCCCTCGAGCAGGGCGGTGAGGTCGTCGCGGTCGGCGGTCGTGGCGTAGTCGGCCAGCTCGCGCTCGAGGGCGCGGCGGGACCGCTGCCACACGGAGCCGCGGCGGGAGGGGGTGAGGAGGGTGGACATGGCGGTTCTCCGAGCTGCGTCTGCGTCGTCTTCTCTGTACCGACTCCATCGTCCTCGCGCGCGGCGCGGCGGTGCGGCATCCGGCCTGTGAGTGTGCGCACCGTGACCGGGCACACCGGCCGCCGTCAGCGGCCGACGAGCGTCGTCTCGAAGTCGTAGCGGGACGCGCGGTAGACGTGCCGGCCGAGCTCCACCGCGCCGCCCTTGTCGTCGAACGCCGTCCGCTCCATGGTCAGCAGCGCCGCCCGCGGCGGCTCCTGCAGCAGCCGCGCCTCGTCGGCCCGGGCCAGGCGCGCGCCGATCCGCTGGTGGGCCACCCGCAGGTGCACCCCTTGCGCGCGCAGGTACTGGTAGAGCCCCCGCTCGGTGAGGTCCTCCACCGACGGGTCGAACCGGCCGGGCAGGTGGTTGGTCATCAGCGCCAGCGGCTCGCCGTGCGAGCGGCGCAGCCGGCGGACCACCACGATCTCCTCCCCCGGCGCGAGGTCGAGCTCCCCGGCGACGTCGGCCGGCGCGGGCCGCCGTTCCAGGGACAGCACCTCGGTCGTCGGCGCCTCGCCGGCGCGGGACAGGTCGTCGTAGAGGCTGGTGAGCTCCACCGACCGGCGGACGTGCGGCTGGATCACCTGGGTGCCCACGCCGCGCTTGCGGACCAGCAGGCCCTTGTCCACCAGCTCCTGCACCGCGCGGCGGACCGTCGGCCGGGACAGCCCGTAGCGCTGGGCCAGCAGCAGCTCGTTCTCCAGCCGCGAGCCCGGGGGCAGCGAGCCGCCGGTGATCGCCCCCTCGATGGCCTGCGCCAGCTGGAAGTACAGCGGCGTGGGACTGGAGCGGTCGATGTCGAAGGTGAGCACGTCTGCCTCCCGGGAAGCGAGCACCGCGGGTCGGTCCGGAGACCCGCTTCCCGCGTCCCCGATGATCGCACCCGGGCGGGCACCTCCTGTCGTCCCCACATCGGGGCAGCCGGACATCAGGACGTCCGGACAAACACGTCAGCCGTAGGCGGCGCGGAACGCCTTCAGCGCGTCGTCCGGGTCGCCGGACGCCCAGCCCTCCAGCGCGACGACGCCGTCGTAGCCGAGCCGGTCGAGCGCGGCCGCGACCGCCTCGTGGCGGATCTCGCCGGTGCCCGGCTCGCACCGCCCCGGGACGTCGGCCACCTGCACCTCGCCGACCAGCGGCAGCGCCCGCTCCACCAGCGCGACCAGGTTCCCCTCGCCGATCTGCGCGTGGTAGAGGTCGAGGTTGAGCCGCAGGTGCGGGCTGCCCACGGCCTCGACCAGCGCGATGGTGTCCGCGGCCCGGGCGAACGGGGTGCCCGGGTGGTCCACGGCGGTGTTGAGGTTCTCCAGGGTGAACACCCGCCCGACCCGCTCGCCGAGCCCCGCCAGCCGGGCCAGCGTGCGGGCGGCGGTCAGCCACATCGCCGGGGTCACGACGACCGCGGGGACGACGGGCAGCCCGCGGGCGTCCAGCCCGGTGCCGTGCACGTTGAGCCGGGGGCAGTCCAGCCGCTCGGCGGCCGCCAGCGACAGCTCGGCGGTGCGCAGCAGCTCGGCCGCGCCGTCGTCGTCGGCGAGGGTGCCGGTGACGTAGCCGGTCATCGAGGAGAACGTGGCGCCGGTGCCGGCGAGCGCGTCGAGGTCCTTCGCCGTCCAGTCCCAGATCTCGACCTCGAGACCGGCGGCGGCGATCCGCCGCACCCGCTCGGGGAACGGCAGGTCGAGGAACAGCATCTCCGCCGACGCCGCGAGCCGGTACCGGCTCACTTCTCCACCTCGTCGGTCCGCACCGGCCGGCCCGCCCGGACCGACTCCGCGGCGGCCAGCGCGATCGCCAGCGCCGCGCGGGCGTCCTCCCCGGTGACCGGGGGCGGCGTCCGGCCGCGGACGGCGTCGACGAACGCCGCGAGCTCGGCGGTGTAGGCGCCGGCGAACAGCTCCTGGTCGCTGCGGACGGTCTCCGCCACCCGGCCGCCGGGGCCGGAGAACACCATGCCGGTGCGGCGGCCGTCGCCCATGGTGGCCATGCCGCCGGAGCCGAGCACCTCGCCGCGGACGTCGTAGCCGTAGGACGCCTCGAAGCAGGCCTCGGCGACCCCCATCGCGCCGTCGGCGAAGCGGACGACGACGACCGCGGTGTCCAGCAGCCCCCGGTCCCGCCAGGCCGGCTCGACCAGCGCGTCGGCGACGGCGTGCACCTCCACCGCCTCCGCGCCCGGGTGCAGGAACCGCAGCGTGTCGAAGTCGTGGATCAGCGTCTCCAGGAAGACGGTGTCCGGCCGCACCCGCGCCGGGACGAAGCCGCCCGGGTCGCGGGTCAGCGAGCGCAGCAGCCGCGGCGTGCCCAGCATGCCGTCGTCCAGGAGGGCCCGGGCGGCGGCCCAGTCCGGGGCGAAGCGGCGGTTGAAGCCCACCTGCAGCACCACGCCGGCGGCGCGGGCGGCGTCGATGGCGCGGTCGGCGTCGGGCAGCGTCACCGCCATCGGCTTCTCGCAGAACACGTGCCGGCCGGCGGCCGCGGCGGCGACCACGAGGTCGGCGTGCGCGCGGGCCGGCGCGGCCACCACGACGGCGTCGACCTCCGGGTCGTCCCACACCTGCGCCGCGTCGGTGTAGGCCCGGCCCGCGCCGAGCACCCCGGTCAGGTACTCGGCGGCGCCCTGCGCGGGGTCGGCCACGGCCACCAGCCGCGCGGACGGCAGCCGCCGGGCCAGGGTCTGCGCGTGGAAGGCGCCCATCCGCCCCGACCCCAGGAGGGCGACGCCCAGCGGGCCGGCGGTCACAGGTCCAGCACCAGACGCGGGCCCGCGGCGCGGGAGACGCAGATCATCATGCAGTCGCCGGCCTGCCGCTCGTCGTCGCTGAGCACGGAGTCGCGGTGGTCGGGGGTGCCGGCCAGCACCGCCGTCTCGCAGGTGCCGCAGGTGCCCTCCGCGCAGGAGGACAGCACCCCGACCCCGGCCGCCTCCACCACCTCCAGGATCGAGCGGTCCACCGGCACGGGCAGGGTCAGCTCGCTGCGCCGCAGCACCACCTCGAACGGCTCGTCGCGCACCGGCCCGGTCCGCGGGCGCGGCGCGAAGCGCTCCACGCGCAGCGACCGCGGGGGCCAGCCGGCGACCGCGCGCTCGACCGCCGCGAGCAGCGGCTCGGGGCCGCAGCAGTAGACGAGGGTGTCCGGCTGCGGGGTGCCGAGCAGCGCGGGCAGGTCGAGCAGGCCGGTCTCGTCCTGCGGGCGGACCGACACCCGGTCGCCGTGGGGGGCCAGCTCGTCGAGGAAGGCCATGGAGGCGCGGCGCCGGCCGCCGTAGACCAGCCGCCAGTCGGCGCCGGCCGCCTCGGCCGCCCGGACCATCGGCAGGACCGGCGTGATGCCGATGCCGCCGGCGATGAACAGGTACCGCGGCGAGGGCGCGAGCGGGAAGTTGTTGCGCGGGCCGCGCACCCGCACGGGGTCGCCCTCCCGGAGGGTGTCGTGCACGTACCGGGAGCTGCCGCGCCCGTCGGGGTCGCGCAGCACGCCGAGCCGGTACGCGGAGTGGTCGGCGGGGTCGCCGCACAGGGAGTACTGCCGGGTGGGCGCCCCGTCGAGGACCAGGTCGACGTGCGCGCCCGGCTCCCACGCCGGCAGCGGTGAGCCGTCGGCCGCACGCAGCACCAGCTCCACCACGCCGTCGGCGACCTCGCGCTTGGCCGCCACCCGGGCCGGCGCCTCGAACTCGGTGGCGGCGAGGGTGACGCTGGTGGTGCGGTGCCGGACCTCCTCCACGTGCGGGCGGTGCCGGGCGGCCCCGCCGAAGCTGATCGGCAGGTTCTTCCAGACGTACATGTTCGGGGAGCTCGGGTAGAAGACCGGCGGGCCGGCCAGCTCGTAGTCGCCGAGCACCGGCAGCGCCTCCTCCAGCGCGATCCGCGCCTCGAGCCGGGCCAGCGGGGCGCCCAGGCAGCCGTGCACGCCCTCGCCGAAGCCGAGGTGGCGGCCGCGGGGCCGGGTGACGTCGAACGCGTCGGGGTCGGGGAACTGCCGCTCGTCGCGGTTGGCCGCGCCCATGACTAGGACGACGCGGCCGCCGGCCGGGATCGTCACGCCGTGCAGCGTCACCTCGCGGGAGGTGGTGCGGGCGGTGAGCTGCAGCGGGGTGACCAGCCGCATCGCCTCCTCGACCGCGGCCGGGATCAGCGAGGGGTCGGCCCGCAGCAGCGCCCGCTGGTCCGGGTTCTCGGCCAGCAGCTGGAACAGCGTCCCGGTCAGCCCGGCGGTGGACTCCACGCCGCCGAGGAACAGGATCATCATCAGGCCGCTGACCTCGGACTCCGTCGTCACCCGCTCCGGGACGAACGGCACGCCGTCGACGTCGGCCTGCACGAACCGCGTGACCAGGTCGTCGCGGGCGGCGCGGCAGCGGTCGTCGAGCAGGTCGATGAAGAACTGCTGCACGCCGGCGGTGGCCGCCCGCGCCACGGGGGTGAGGTGCGGGGTGCCGGGCACGCGGTCCTTGAGCTCGTGCGTCCAGTGCTCCAGCTGCTCGCGGCGCGCCTGCTCGAGGGGGTCGGGGTCGTGCCGGCCCGGCAGGCCCATGAGGTGGAAGAACACGTCGAAGGGCATCGGCCAGGCCAGCTCCTGGGCGATGTCGACCGTGCCCCGCCCGCCGGTGCCGCGGTCCCGCCAGGTGCCGACCAGCCCGCGGACGACGGCGCGGATGCCGTCCTCCCGGTCGGCGATCCGGCGGGGCACGAAGTACGGCTGGACGACCGAGCGGACCTGGTCGTGCCGGGGGTTGTCCATGCTCCCGATCGACCCCGGCGGCGCCTGCTCGAGGCGGCTGTCGTCGATGTCCATGCCCTCGAAGCTGCGGAAGGTGTCCGCGTCGAGCGCGGCCGCCCGCACGTCCTCGAAGCGGGTCAGCACGTACCAGCCCCAGCGCTCGCTGTGCCACACCGGTGCCTCGTCGCGCATCCGGCGGTACAGGCCGAAGGGGTCGGACGTGTAGAAGTCCGGCCGGAACGGGTCGTAGTCGATCGCGGTGGCGGTGCGGGGGGCGGTGGTCGTCACGGCGGGCTCCCTGCGCGGTGCGGGCGGTGCCGTCGCCGGTCCGGCCGGGCCGACGCGGACGTGCGGCGTCGCCCGGCCGTCCGGCTGCGGCGGGAGGTGGGCACGGCCGGGTCCTCCCCGCGCGGGACGGCGCGGGGGGACCCGGGCGCGGTCAGCGCTTCAGCTCGTGCGAGAGCTCGGCGAGCTCCTGGCCGCCGGCCATCTCGCCGGTGAGCTCCTCGAGGGTGACCTCCGAGCGCTTCTTGTCCAGCACCCGCCGGCCCAGCTTCAGGATCACGAAGTGGTCCCCGACCATGAAGGCGTGGTGCGGGTTGTGGGTGATGAAGACGACCCCGAGGCCGGCGTCGCGGGCCGCGGCCGTGTACTTGAGGACGACGCCGGACTGCTTGACGCCGAGCGCCGCGGTCGGCTCGTCGAGGATGAGCACCCGGGCGCCGAAGTACACCGCCCGGGCGATCGCCACGCACTGGCGCTGACCACCCGACAGCGTGCCGATCGGCTGGTTGATGTCCTTGACGACGATGCCCATCTTCTGCAGCTCGGTGTCGGCGATCTCCCGCATGGCCTTGATGTCCAGCGGCGCCATCGGGTACTTGCCCTTGCGGATCTCCGAGCCGAGGAAGAAGTTGCGCCAGACCTCCATGAGGCCGACCACCGCGAGGTCCTGGTAGACGGTCGCGATGCCGGCGTCGAGCGCCTCCCGTGGCGAGCTGAAGTGCCGCTCCTGGCCGTCGACCCGCAGGGTGCCCTCGGTGTGCGGGTGCAACCCCGAAATGATCTTGATGAGCGTCGACTTGCCGGCGCCGTTGTCCCCGAGGACGCAGGCCACCTCGCCGGCGTTGACCCGCAGGTCGATGCCCTCGAGGGCGCGGATGGCGCCGTAGGACTTGCCGACGCCCTCCATCTCGACCAGCGGCGTGCCGGCCTTCAGGTCCGGGGCGGCGTGCTCCGCGATGGTGTCGGTCATCGTCACTTCCTCCGCGAGGCGTAGTTCTTGACGTACAGGTTGACCAGCACGGCGAGCAGGAGCATCACGCCGAGGAAGGTCCGGAACCAGTTCGGGTCCCAGCCGGCGAAGACGATGCCCTGGGTGGTCATGCCGAAGATGAAGGCGCCCAGGGCCGAGCCCACCGCCGAGCCGTAGCCGCCGGTCAGCAGGGCACCGCCGACGACCGCGGCGATGATGTAGATGAACTCGTTGCCCACGCCCAAGCCGGACTGGACCGAGCTGAAGTTGAACAGCAGGTGCATCCCGAGGAACCAGGCCAGGAAGGCGACCCCCATGAAGAGCCCGATCTTGACCTTGGGCACGGGGACGCCGACCGCGCGGGCGCTGGCCTGGTTGCCGCCGGCGGCGAAGATCCAGTTGCCGGCCCGGGCGCGCAGCAGCAGCCACGAGGCGACGGCCACGAACAGCAGCCACCACAGCACCGTGATCTTGACCGTGATGAACCCGAGGTCGATGTCGCTGGCGAACACCGCCCGTGCCGAGTCGAACCCGTCGATGTCGCTGACGTTCGGCGTCGCCACCGTCCCGGTGACGATCTTGGTGACGCCGAGGTTGACGCCCTGCAGGACGAAGAAGGTGGACAGGGTGATGAGGAAGCTCGGGATGCCGGTCCGCACCACCAGGTAGCCGTTGACGAACCCGATGACCAGCGCGACCGCGAGGCTGAACAGGACGCCCACCCACATGTTCAGGCTGAGCTGGTAGGTGAGCATCGCCGCGGCCAGGGCGGAGGTGGTCACCGCGACGCCGGACGACAGGTCGAACTCCCCGCCGATCATGAGCAGCGCGACGCCGACCGCGACGATGCCGATCGTCGAGCTGGCGTAGAGCACGGTGGCGAAGGCGGGCAGGCTCCGGAAGGGTGCGGCGACCGCGTAGAAGAAGACGAAGATCGCGATCGCGGCGGCCAACGCGCCGATCTCGGGACGCGCCAGCAGCCGGGAGACCACCGACCGCTGGGGGCGCGCCTGGACGGCGGACGACGGCGGCGCCGCCGAGGGGGGTGTCGCCACGGATGAGCTCATGTCTGCACTCCAGGGGGAGGGCGGGGGGAGCCGGGCGGCCCCGGCTCCCCCCGAGCGGGGTTACCGGGTGTTGTTGGCCGCGTACTCGACGATCGGGCCGATGTTCTGCTCGTCGACGATCGACGGGCCGGTGAGGACGGGGCCGCCACCGCCGATGTCGTTGCCGTTAGTGATGTTCAGCCACAGGGCGGTGACGGCCATGTAGCCCTGCACGTAGGGCTGCTGGTCGACGGAGAAGGCGATGTCACCGTTCTGGATCGACTCGGCCACGTCGGAGTTCAGGTCGAAGGTGACGACCTGGGCCTGGCTGCCGGAGTCGGCCTTGGCCTGCTGCGCCGCCAGGGCGATCGGCGCACCCAGCGTGACGATGTGGGTGATCGCGGGGTCCTGCTGGAGCTTGGCCCCGATCGTCTGCTGCACCGCGGGCAGGTCGGCGCCGGGCACGTTGATGTTCTCGGTGTTGGCGAAGGTCTTCGCCACGCCGGCACACCGGGTCTCGAGCGCGACCTGACCCTGCTCCTGGATGACGCAGAGGGCCTTGCCGCCGCCCTCCTGGCCGATCCGGGTGCCGACGGTCTGGCCGGCGAGGTCCTCGTTGGACCCGAAGTACATCGGCACGCCGTAGTCGGCGTAGTCGTCGATGCCGGAGTTGAAGGCGACGACCGGGATGCCGGCCTCCATCGCCGACTGCGCCGCCGGCCCGACGGCGTCGGGGAAGGCGAGGGTGACCGCGATGCCGTCGACCCCCTGGTCCACGGCGTTCTGGACGAGGGTGGCCTCCTCACTCGAATCCGGGTCGTTCGAGTAGTTGAGCGTGAGGCCGTGGGCCTCGGCGGCGGCCTCCGCGCCGGCGCGGATCTTGTCCCAGAAGGTGTCCCCCGGCGTCTCGTGCGTGATCATCGCGATCGTGTAGTCGCCCTGGTCCGCACCGCCGCCCTCGTTCTGGGCACCGCCCTCGCTGCTGCACGCACTCGCGACCACGACCGTCGCGCTCACCGCCACCGCCAGCTGCAGCGACCTGCGGGTCCTCCTCATGGGCGTCTCCTCGTCGGGATGGCCACCCTCCTGGCGGCCGTCGGCCGGTCCAGACGCCGGACCCCCCGTCACGACGACGTCCTTATGTCTGGACATAGTGACATGTGGAATGTGACATGGGGCACCAGAGGCGTCAAGGGTCCGGCGTGCCCCCGACCGGGACCGCCCGGTCCGCGGGGACCGCCACCCGCTCCCCCCGGGCGGCGGACTCCGCGATCGCGTCCAGGACGTCCGCCGCCCGCACCGCGTCGGCCAGCGTCGCGCCGTGCGGCTCGCCGGTCGCGGCCGCCAGCAGCGCGTCGCGGGCCTCGACGACCTTCAGGTCGTCGAAGCCCATCGGGTTGCCGGGCCCGGGCTGGAAGGCCGCGTACTCCCCCGCCCCGGGACCGACCAGCACGGTCGCGACGGGCTGGTCCTGCGCGAGCGGGCCGCGGCTGACCTGCAGCTCGCCCATCCGGCGGAAGTCCCACGCCAGGCGCCCGGCGCTGCCGTGCACCTCGAAGCCGTAGGCGTTCTGCTCCCCCGCCGCCACCCGGCTGGCCTCCAGCGCCACCCGCGCGCCGGAGGACAGCCGCAGCAGCGCCGCGACGTGGTCGTCGTTCTCCACCGGCCCCGGGACGCCGCCGGCCGCCAGCGCGTGCCCCGACGTCGGCCCGGCCGGTCGGGGCCGCAGCGGCACGAACACCGCCGTGTCGGCGAGCACGGACTCGACCTCGTCGCCGAGCAGGTGGCGGACCAGGTCGACGGCGTGCGAGCCGAGGTCGGCGAGGACCCCGCTGCCGCCGCGGGCCCGCTCGTACCGCCAGGTCAGCGCCCCCTCCGGCGCGGCGGCGTAGTCGCTGAGGAAGGCGACGCGGGCGTGGGTCACCCGGCCGATCTCGCCGGCGGCGACCATCTCCCGCGCCAGGGCGACCGCGGGCACGTTGCGGTAGCTCAGCCCGACGACGCCCTGGACGCCGGCCGCGGCGGCCGCGCCGGCCACCGCGCGGGCGTCGTCGGCGGTCAGGCCGACCGGCTTCTCGATCCACAGGTGCCGGCCGGACCCCGCGACGGCGACGCCGATCTCCCGGTGCAGCCAGTTGGGCGCGGTGACCGACACGAGCTCCACGCGCGGGTCGGCGAGCACCGCCCGCCAGTCCGTGGTGGCCGTGGCGAAGCCGTAGCCGGCGGCGGCGGCCTCGGCGCGGCCGGGGACGTCGTCGGCGACGGCGACCAGCCGCGGGACGACGGGCAGGCCGGGGAAGTGGTGGCCGACCCGGGCGTGCGCCCGGGCGTGCACGGTGCCCATCCAGCCGAACCCGACGACCGCGACCCCGACCGGACGCCCGGTCCCCGGCCCGTTCCCGCCCACGGCACGCCCCCCTCGGCCCCGTGAGTGGGAGCGAGCGTAGGCCCGGACCGGCCCGCGGGGACCGCTCCGTGCCGTGGGGTCGGGAGCCGCCGGGTCAGGCGCGGAAGAACAGCCGGACCGTGGTGCCGGCCGGCCCGGTGCAGACGGCGGCGTCGTCGGCCAGGCTCCACGCCAGCCACATGCCGCGCGCGCCGTCGGCGGGGTCCGGGGGCACGTAGCCGAGCGTCGCGTCGGCCAGGCCGGGCCCGGCGTCGGCCACCTCGACGACGAAGGCGTCCCCGTCGGTCCAGGTCGACAGCTCCGCGAAGGGGGCGGCCCCCAGCGCGTTGACCAGCAGCTCGTGGGCGGCCAGGACGACGTCGCCCAGCCGCGCGCGCCGGCCGGCCGGCAGCAGCACGCTCAGCGCGCGGCGGCCCTGCCCCGGCGACGTCACCGGCAGGACGGGCGCGGCCTCGGGACGCGGGGTCCAGGCCGGCTGCGCCCGGTGCAGGAAGCAGGCCGGGTCCTCGTACGCCGGCTGGGGTGCCGGGGCGGCACCGTCCCAGGTGAGCGGGTGGGTGCGGGCGACGGCCGCAAGGACGTCGGCGGGCAGCCGCTGGGCGTCGTGCAGGCAGAGGCTGTAGTACGGCATCGTGTCGTAGCAGCGGTTGGCCACCGCCTCGAAGCGGCTCCACTCCCGCCCGTCCTCCCGGGCCAGCCACACGGGCTCGGCGGCCAGCCGCCAGCTCGGCGCCTCGGCGCGGAGGGCGCGCAGGTCGCGGTCGTAGGCCTGCAGCGTGCCGTGGCCGCCGCGCCACCAGGTCTCCGCGGCGGCGAAGACCGCCAGCCGGCCGAGGTCGGTCCCCAGCTGCCCGGCCAGCAGGCTGCGCACCCGCTCCCCGGCGACCACGAGCACCGGCTCGTCCCGGCGGAAGCCCTCGAGGACGAAGGGCACCACCCGCTCGACCAGTTCGGCGTCGGAGGAGAAGACGAACCCCTCGTGGGCGAGGCCGGTGCCGTCCCAGTCGCCGGTCGGGTGCAGCCAGGTCACGGCTGCTCCGGGGCCAGGCCGAACAGCTCCAGGCAGCGCCGCACGTTCCGGCGCGCCGCGACCGGCCGCAGGTCGATCCCGCGGGCGGCCAGCTCCCGTGCCGCGCCGGCCAGCGCCCGGGCGCCCGCGACGTCGAGGAAGTCGAGGTCCGCGAGGTCGAGCACCAGCTCGCCGGGGGTGTCGCCGGCGACGTCGACCAGCGCGGTCGCCACGTGCGCGGCCTCGGTGAGGTCCACCTCGCCGTGCAGCGACAGCCGGGGTCCGCGGCCGGACAGGTGCGCCAGCGGCAGCCGGTCGCCGAGGTGCTGCAGCGGGTGGAGGACGGCGACCGGCCCGAGGACCTCCGGGCCTACCGACGCGTCGTAGAGACACAGCGCGGTCATGGGGACCGCGGCCATGAGCTCGTCGGCGAGCTGCTCGTAGGCGTGCAGCAGGCGGCGGCCGGCCCGCCCGCCGCGGACCAGCTCGGTGACGTCCGCGGCCACCCGCAGGCCGGTGCGCCCGCCGGCGAGCGCCGCCCGCGTCGCGGCGCGGTAGTGCTCCACCTGCTCGGCCGGGGTGAGGCCGCCCGCGGCCGTGTAGCTGTCGCCGGTCGTCTGCAGGTCGAGCCGGCCGGCGGCGAACAGCTCGTCCCGGTGCGGCAGCCCCGACACCGCGGCCAGCAGGGCGGACCGCGAGGGGCCGACCACGACCAGCTGCTCGTCGCGCCGGTGCCCCTCCTCGAGGAAGGGCACGACCGCCGCGGCCAGGTCGGCGCCGTCGCCGAAGGACCAGCAGGCGTGGTCCCCCGGCCGGAGTCCGGTCGGGGTGCCCAGACCCTGCGGGGTGGTCACCCCGGTGACGCTACCCACCCGCGTCGCCGGTGTCAGGACCCGGACGGATCCGTTCCGGGGGCGCTCGCGGAGGCCCTGGTCAGGCGCGCACGAGGCGGACGGCGTCGACGGCGGCCAGCGCCCCGAGCTCGTCGGCGACCATCCAGACGTCGGCGATCCGGCCGCCGTCGAGGGTGAGGACGTCGACCACCCGCAGCCGCACGTCCCGGCCGGTGGGCGGGAGCGGGCCGGCCGCGGTCTGCAGCGGCCCCACCTGCCGGCCGCCCATCCGGAAGGCGACCACGACCCGGTCGCCGTCCTCGACCACGGCGACGACCTGCCGCTCCACCCGCTCGAAGGTGCCCTGCACCGCCCGGGCGCGGGCGACCAGGTCGGCGGCGGTCAGCGGCCGGCCGTTGACCGTGACGGGGTCGGTGTAGACCGCGCGGAAGGCCTCCTCCGCGGCGGGTCCGCCGGGCAGCGGGTCGGTCCACAGCCGCAGCAGCCGGTCGACGTCGAAGGTCATCGGCCCGTCACCGCCGGGTGCGCAGGATCGTCCCCAGGAGCACGCCGACCAGCAGCACGATCGTCAGGATCGGCCACAGCGGCGACGAGACGTCGACGGTGAACAGGTCGACGGTGACCCGGTCGCGGTTCTGCGGGATGAACGCGACCGTCACGACGGCGAGGACCGGCGCGAGGACCTGTGCTGGCCGGACCCGGCGCCGCGCCGGGCGGGACGACGGGGCGGCGGGTGGGGTCCTGGCGGGTGTCGTCGTGGCCATGGGGTCCTCCGCCGGTCGGGAGTGGCACGGTCGAGGCCGGACGCGCCACCGTCCCGTCGCGGCGGCGGGCCCCGCCTCACCCCGGGCGGACGAGGCGGGCCGTCGGGGACCGCGGCCCGTCCCGACCCTCCGCACCCGGGCCCGGGTCCGGGCACGCGCCGCCCGCTCGCCGAAGCCGCTGTGACCGGCGCCGGTCAGGTCCGGACGACCAGGGTGTGCGCGGCCATGTCCCCGAGCCGCTGCCGGCGGGGGTTGGACAGCACGACGACGAAGGCCACCAGGTAGCCGAGGAGACCGTCGACCACCCGCAGCACGGTGCGGATCGCCGCGGCGGCGTAGCCCGGCGGCGTGGCGCCCGTCCGCTCGTCGACGACCCGGATCCCGGTCGCCATCTTGCCCAGCGTCTGCCCGAGCGCCCCCTCCATGAGGACGAAGTAGGCGAGGGCCGCCACGGCGTAGAGCACGCTGGCCCAGGGCGGGGCGTCGGACACCCACTCCCACGGGCCCACCTGCTCGATGGAGTCGGTGCCCGCGGCCAGCAGGGTGAAGGCGGCGCCGACGACCACGCTGTCGATGAGCGTGGCGAGGACGCGCCGGCCGGTGACGTGGACGTCGGTGGTCGCGGCGTACGGGGCGGAGAGCGCCGTCATGGCTGCCTCCTGCGTCGGGTGCGGGACGGACCGCCCCAGCCTCGCGGGGTGGCCCGTCCCGTCCCCACGCCCGGACGGCCCGGGCGCGCGGGGCCCTTCGGCCCCGGGTCAGTCGCGCACGCGCAGCAGGACCTTGCCGGTGGCGCGGCGCTCGTCGAGCTCGGTGACCGCGGCCGCGGCGTCGGCGAGGTCGTGCACCGTGCCGAGCACCGGCCGGAGGCGGCCCTGCTCGAGCAGCGGCAGCAGGTCGGCCCACTGCTCGCGCACGAAGCCGGGGTCGCCGGTCCAGAACGCGCCCCAGCCGACGCCGACCACCGACACGTTGTTGAGCAGCAGCCGGTTGACCTTGACGGTCGGGATCTCGCCGCCGGTGAAGCCGAGCACCAGCAGCCGGCCCTCGCGGCCGAGGCTGCGCAGCGAGTCGGTGAACCGGTCCCCGCCGACCGGGTCGGCGACGACGTCGACGCCGCGGCCGCCGGTGAGCTCCTTCACCCGCTCGCGGAACCCGTCGGCGAGCACGACCTCGTCGGCGCCGGCGGCGCGGGCCACCTCGCCCTTGGCCTCGCTGGACACCACCGCGAGCACCCGCGCGCCGTAGGCCTTGGCGAGCTGGACGCCCGCCGTCCCCAGCCCGCCCGCGGCGCCGTGCACGAGCACCGTCTCGCCCTCGCGCAGCTGCCCCCGCCGGCGCAGCGCGAAGTGCATGGTCAGGTAGTTCATCGGCAGCGCGGCGCCCTGCTCGAAGGAGACGCCGTCGGGCAGCGGGAAGACGAAGCCCGGGTCGGCCGCGGCCACCTCGGCGAAGCCGCCGAAGCCGGGGAAGGCCGCCACCCGCTGCCCGGCGGCGAGCCCGCTGCCCTCCGGGGCACTGCGCACGACGCCGGCCACCTCGCTGCCGGGCACGAACGGCACCGGCGGCTTGAGCTGGTACTCGCCGCGGCTGAGCAGCACCTCGGGGAAGGTCACGCCGGCGACGTGCACGTCGATCACGACCTTGCCGCCGGCGTCGGGCTCGGGGACGTCGGCGACGGAGATGGCCGAGGGGCCGTCGAGGCTGGTGATCTGCGCGGCGCGCACGGGTCCTCCTGGAGGGCTCGGGAGACGGTGCGGCGAGTGTGTCAGAGCACGCCCGCGGCGCCGCCGGCCCGAGCCGGGTCCCCGCCGGCCCTACGACCCCGCCGTCCCGACGGGCACGTCCAGCTGCACCTGCCCGGCCTCCTGGAAGGCGAACGTGACCTGGACGGTGTCCGTGGTGGTGATGTCGGCGGTCACGTCGTCGAGCTGCATCCGGACCTGGCCCCGGGTCGCGTCGACCGAGCCGTCGGCGGGCAGGTCGATGCCGTCGGGGCTGCTGTCGCCCTGCTCGTCGAGCAGCGTGACCGACCCGGCCGCGGGCGTGCTCACCGAGACCAGCCGGTCGTCGGTGTCCCCGTCGTTGGTCAGCGCGCCGCGGAGGGCGACCGAGTCGCCGGCGGCGATCGTCGCGTCGGCGTCGAGGTACACGTCGCTGAGGGCCACCTGCCCGACCGAGCCGTCGACGCCCGGGGTGTCCGGCGTCTCCCGGGCGGTCTCCGCGTCCTGCCCCGTGCCGCACGCGGCGGCGAGGAGGACGAGGACCGCGGCGCCCGTCGCCGTCCCGAGGGGTGCGCGTGCTCCGGTCCGCTGCTCCACGGGCCCTCCTGACGCCGGCACGGACTGTGGCGTACCGGTCATCGTGCTCCGCGTGACCGCTCGCGCCCAGCGGGTCGCGCGCGGGTCCGGGCTCAGGCGCCGGGTGTGGCCTGCAGGTCCTCCCGCCGCCGGACGCGCACCGCGCGGAACGGCCGCCCGTGCGCCGGCTCCTCGACCCAGTCCACGGTGACCACCTGCCCGGCGCGCAGCGTGCCGCCGGCCGGGTCGACGGCGGCGGCGTCGGCCCAGCAGTCGCCGGGCAGGCCGGGCACCTCCACGACGGCGCCGCGCGCCTGCTCGTCCCAGCGGACCACGGTGCCGGTGGACGTCCCCCTGCGCGTCATGCAGCGAGGGTGCGGGCCGCGGCGCCCCGTGGCAACGACGTGCTCCCGCGCACATCCCGGACGGATGCGACCCGCGCGGGCGTTGTACCCGTCGTGAGCACCCCGAGCACGACCACCGAGCGGGCCCTTGACGCGGCCGGCCCGCTGACGGAGGCCGTCCTCGCCGACGGCACCCCGGCCCTGGTCTGGCCGCTGCTGGACACCGACGGCGAGGCGCTGCGGGCCGGCTACGCCGAGCTCTCGCCCGAGTCGCGGCGTTCCCGCTTCCTCACCGACCTGCCCGAGCTGTCCGACTCCCTCCTGCGGCTCCTGGTCGACGGCGTGGACGGCGTCGACCACGTCGCCGTCGTCCTCACCGCCTTCCCCGTCGACGGCGGCGCCCGCCCGGTCGGCGTGGCCCGGCTGGTGCGGTGGCCCGGCGAGCCGGAGACGGCCGACGTCGCGGTCACCGTGCTCGACTCCTGGCAGGGCCGCGGTGTGGGCCGCGCGCTGCTGGACGCCGTGCTGGCCCGCCGGCCCCGCAACGTCGTCCGGCTGCGCACGACCGTGGCCGCGCACAACCGCGCCTCGCTGGGGATGCTGCGCCGGGCCGGCCGGCTGACCGCGCGGCACGAGGGCGGGGGCGAGCTCACCGTCGAGGTGACCGACCTGCCCCCGGTCCCCTGACCCCGGGCGCGCAGCAGGCGCCGCTCGGCGCGCGCCGCGACCTGTCCGGTCCGGGCGACGCGCGGGCGGGCACCCCGGACGAGCCCGCGCGCGCCGGCCCGCCCACAGCGGCGGCGGTGCGCGCGACACTGGCCGCGCCGTCGCCGTCCGTCGACCGAACCGGTGGTGGACCGTGGAGAGGACCGACCGGCCCGTCGTCCCCGACGGGCTCCCCCGGCTCCGCGCCGGGTGGCACGCGTCGCCGGAGCAGGGCGCCTGTCTCATGGAGTACGTCTCGGTGCTCGCCGGGACCTCCTTCGACGACCACCCCCGCTGCACCGACCCCACCCTGGCCGCGCTGGCCCGGCTGGTGAACGACGCCTCCACCGACGACGGGCGGCCGCTGCTGGCCGCCTTCGCCCCCGCCCTGGCCGGCACCGCCCGCTTCCGGGACGCCCGCCGCACGGCCGCCGTCGTCGAGGGGGCGCTGCGGGCCGCCGACGCCGCGACGGAGCACCCGGCCCTGCTGCGCCGGCACCTCGCCCGCGCCGGGCGGCGGTGCGTCCGCGTCGCCGGCACCGGGCCGCGGGCGGGCCTCGCCCGGTGGCTGGACCCGCTGTACCGGCAGGGGCCGGGGCGCCACCGCCTGGAGGCGGCGGTCGCCGCGCTGTGGGACCTGCCCGGACCGCGGCGGGACGCCGCCCTGCGGGCCACGCTGGCCGCGGCCGTCGCCGCCGCCCGCGCGCCGGTGACCGGCGGGCCGGTCCCGTCAGCTCACGCGCCGGGTCCCCGGCCCGACCAGCTCCAGGCGTAGCGGCCGTCGTCGGAGGCGGTGCCGGCCTCGCCGAGCTCGAGCGGGCGGAAGGTGTCGACCATGACCGCCAGCTCGTCGAACCGCTCCGCGCCGAGCGACCGCTCCACCGCGCCGGGCTGCGGGCCGTGGCTGTGCCCGCCGGGGTGCAGCGAGACCGACCCCCTGCCGATCCCCGAGCCCCGGCGCGCCTCGTAGTCGCCGTCGACGTAGAACATGACCTCGTCGCTGTCGACGTTGGAGTGGTAGTAGGGCACCGGCACGGCCAGCGGGTGGTAGTCGACCTTCCGCGGCACGAAGTTGCAGATGACGAAGTTCGCGCCCTCGAACACCTGGTGCACCGGCGGCGGCTGGTGCACCCGCCCGGTGATCGGCTCGAAGTCCGCCACGGCGAACGCGTAGGGGTAGAGGCAGCCGTCCCAGCCGACGACGTCGAAGGGGTGCTCCGGCGTCACGTGGACGGTGCCGGCCAGCCCGCCGGGCCCGGGGCCGCGGTGCTTGACGTACACCTCGACGTCGGTGCCCTCGGCCAGCAGCGGGGCGTCCGGGCCGCGGAGGTCGCGCTCGCAGTAGGGCGCGTGCTCGAGGAACTGCCCGTAGCGGGACAGGTAGCGCCTGGGCGGCGCGATGTGGGAGTTGGCCTCGATCGCGTAGGTGCGCAGCGGTTCGTCGCCGGTGGGGACCCAGCGGTGGGTGGTGGCCCGCGGGACCACCACGTAGTCGCCCGCGCCGGCCTCCAGCGCGCCGAACACGGTCTCCACGGTGGCGGTGCCGCGCTCGACGAACACACACTCGTCGCCGACCGCGTTGCGGTAGTACGGGCTGGGCAGCGACGAGACGGCGTAGGAGAGGCGGACGTCGGCGTTGCCCAGCACCAGCCGTCGGCCGGTGACCGGGTCGACCCCCTTGGGCTCCTCCCCCGGGAACAGGTCGTGCAGCCTGAGGTGGCGCGGCACGAGCGGTGCGTTCGGCGTCAGGGTCTGGTCGGGCAGCTCCCACGGGCGGGCGTCGACCAGCGCCGAGGGCAGGCCGCGGTGGTAGAGCAGCGAGGAGTCGCTGGAGAAGCCCTCCTCCCCCATCAGCTCCTCGGCGTACAGGCCGCCGTCGGGACGCCGGAACTGCGTGTGCCGCTTGGGCGGGACCTCGCCCACCCTCCGGTAGAACGCCATGGTGGCCTCCCTGGTGAGGGACTGGAACCGCCACCCTTCAGGGGCCCGCGCCGAGCGGAGCGAGGCGTGGGGGGAAGGGTGGCCCTCCTAGAAGTTGCCGCGCTTCTCCTGCTCGCGCTCGATGGCCTCGAAGAGTGCCTTGAAGTTGCCCTTGCCGAAACCGAGCGAGCCGTGCCGCTCGATGAGCTCGAAGAACACCGTCGGCCGGTCGCCGGTGGGCGTGGTGAAGATCTGCAGCAGGTAGCCGTCCTCGTCGCGGTCGACGAGGATCCCGCGGGCCTGCAGCTCCTCGATCGGCACGCGCACCTCGCCGATGCGGGCGCGCAGCCCCGGGTCCTCGTAGTAGGAGTCCGGCGTCGCGAGGAACTCGACGCCCTCGGCGCGCATCGCGTCGACGGTGGCGACGATGTCGTCGGTGGCCAGCGCCACGTGCTGGGCGCCGGGACCGCGGTAGAACTCGAGGAACTCGTCGATCTGCGACTTCCTCCTCCCCACCGCCGGCTCGTTGAGCGGGAACTTGACCCGGTGGTTGCCGTTGGCGACGACCTTGCTCATCAGCGCGGAGTAGTCGGTGGCGATGTCGTCGCCGATGAACTCCGCCATGTTGGTGAAGCCCATGACCCGGTTGTAGAAGTCGACCCAGCGGTCCATGGCGCCGAGCTCGACGTTGCCGACGACGTGGTCGACGGCCTGGAACAGCCGGCGCGGGCGGCCGGGCCGCGGCCGGTGGGACGACGTCCGGGCGACGTAACCGGGCAGGTAGGGGCCGGTGTAGCGGGAGCGGTCGACGAGGGTGTGCACGGTGTCGCCGTACGCCCCGATGGTGGCCAGCCGGACGGTGCCGTGCTCGTCGGTGAGGTCGTGCGGCTCGGCGACGACGGTGGCGCCCTGGGCGCGGGCGTGGGCGACGCACCGGTCGACGTCGGGCACGGCGAGGGCGATGTCGACGATGCCGTCGCCGTGCGCGCGGTGGTGGTCGGCGCGGGGGCTGGCGGGGTCGTAGGCGCCGGTGACGACGAAGCGGGCGGCGCCGGAGCGCAGCACGTAGGCGCGGTGGTCGCGGTTGCCGGTCTCGGGGCCGGAGTAGGCGATCAGCTCCATGCCGAAGGCCGACTGGAGGAAGTGCGCCGTCTGCACGGCGTTGCCGACGACCCACACCAGCGCGTCCCAGCCCGAGACCGGGAACGGGTCGGCCGACTCGTCGTACTGCACCAGGCCGACCAGCTGCTCCAGCTGCCGCAGGTCGAGTCCGGCCAGGCGTTCCTCGTCGTTGAGGGTCTGCTCGATCGACACCGGAGGCCTCCTCTGCGCGGGGACGTGGGGAGAGCCCACTGCGGGAGGCCGTGCTGTGCAACCCTGACCGCAGGTGCTGGTCCGGCTGCACCGCTGGCCCAGCGGACCGGCCTGTCGACTGGGCAGACTGCACAGCTCGCGCCCCGGGAGGACGCATGACGCTCGACGCGCTGGACGTCGCGGTGCTGGAGGCGCTGCGGGAGCACCCCCGTGCCGGCGCGCTGGAGCTGTCCCGCCTGCTCGGCGTGGCCCGGGCGACGGTCACCGCCCGCGTCGCGCGCCTCGAGCGGTCCGGCGTCGTCACCGGCTACGGCCCGGACGTCGACGTCGCCGCGGCCGGGTTCGGTGTCCAGGCGTTCGTGACGCTGGAGATCGCGCAGGGCGCGATCGAGGCGGTCCGCGCCGACCTCGAGGCCATCCCCGGTGTGCTGGAGGCGCACGCGACGACGGGCAGCGGCGACGTCCTGTGCCGGGTGGGCGCGGCGTCGCACGAGGCGCTGCAGCAGGTGCTGGTCGAGCTCAACCGGTCGCCGTCGGTGGTCCGGTCGACCAGCGTCGTCGCGCTGTCGGAGCTGGTGCCGCGGCGGACCCTGCCGCTGCTGCGGACCGGGGCCGCCCCGGACGCCGGCCGCTCGCGGATGCCCCGCGCCTGAACGGGGGCCCGGACGCGCGGCGACGTCAGGCGGTGGCCTCCCCGGGCGCCGCGGTCCAGGAGAGCGGGCGTCCGGTGCCGGTGCGGACCACCGTCACCGGGCACGGCGCGTGGTGGACCAGCTGGTCGCTGGTCGACCCGAGCAGCAGCCCGGCGAAGCCACCGCCGCCCCGGGCGCCGACGACGAGCAGGTCCGCGCCCCCGGCCGCCTGCACCAGGACCCGGGCCACCGGGCCGTGGACCGCGTGCGTGCGCACTCGCACCGCCGGGTCGAGGCCGGCCGCGGCGACGCAGCGCTCCAGGTCGTCGCGCACGGCCTGCTCGGAGTCCTCCAGGGGCGGGACGTAGCCCGGTTCCCAGGTGGACGGCCGCGGCGCGGTGGTCAGGCTCCACGCCCGGAGCACGTGCAGCGGGAGTCCGGTCCGCCCGACCAGGCCGGCCGCCCACACCAGCGCCTCCTGGGCGCCGGCGGAGCCGTCGTGCCCGACCAGCACCCCTCCGTCGATGGTCACGGACTCGCACACCTCGGCCACCGGCCCGGTCCCTCCTCGCGATCGGTGCCCCGCACCCGCCCGCCGGTCGCGGGCGGCAGCGGCACCGCGGGGGGCAGGGGCACGGCGCCGTCACACGGGCAACTGCCCGCCGGCCCGCGGAGTTCCACGGACGGGGGCCACGGACGTCCCGCGGCCCCGTCGCGTCGTGGGGGGCGGTGGCCCGGCTGTCGGCCGCGCACGGCTGGGAGGCCGCCGGCGACCGGAAGACCGTCCGGGCGTGGCTCGGCTCCCCGCCGCCCCGCTGCTGCCGCCGGCCGAGCGCGTGCAGCGGGCCACCCAGCGGGCCCGCGACCTCGGCCGGCTCCTCGCCGACACCGACACCCGGATCGCCGCGACCTTCGACCGGCTGACCGCCGAGGCGGTGGAGCGCGGCCGGGCCGACCGCGCCGCCACCTAAGGCACGGTCGCCCGGGTCATCCGGCACCACGCGGCGCAGGGCCGGCGGGCCGCCCGCCGGCCCTGACCCGCCGCCCGCGCCGACCGCACCGCCCGCGCGGTCAGGCCGGCGACGAGCGGCGTTTCTCCGGCTTCGTCCGGGTCTCCGGTGCACTCCGCGGCGCGGGAGGAGCCGGCTCCGCCCAGCTCTCCGCGGCGGTCGGCACCTCCTCGTCCGCGCGGTCCTGCTGCGCGGCGGAGGCCGCGCCGCGCGAGGTCGGCCACGTCAGCTCCAGCTCCAGCTCGATCTCGTCGCCGTCGACCTCCACCTCCAGCTCGCAGCGGAGCCGGTCGCCGACCGACAGCTCGACGGTGCTGGTCCCCAGCCGGACGGCGACCTCGCCGTCGTCGGACTCCAGACCCTCCGCCAGCGACCGGAGGAGGCGGGCGACCTCCGGGCGGCTGAGCGTCAGTTCCTGCTCGATCTTCACGTCCGCCACGGCCCTCTCCGTCCTCCCCGGGCGCGCCGCACGGTGCACCGCACCTGCCGACCACGGTGGCACGCCGGGCCGGCGGCGTCGACGGTCCCGGGACCCGGCATCCGGACGATCCGGTCCCCCATCCCTCCGGGATGAGTCCGGCGTGACGACCGCAGCGGGACCGTGTCGGGCATGGACGCAGCAGTGCGTACGACCCCTCGCAGGAGCGACTCCAGGATCACGGGGTGGCACCGGGACGCGGCGCGCTTCCTCGCCGGCTGCATCGGCACCGGAGCCGTGCTCGGGGCCGCGGTGGCCGCCGTGCGGGCACCGCACGGCTGAGGCGGCGGGCACCGGCGGCGCCGGGGTGGTCCGCCGGCCGGGGTCGTCCCGACGGACGGGATGTCGCCGGTCGGGGACCACAGGTCGGGACGCCGACGCGCGTGCGCGAGCTGTGGGTGCCGGTCAGAGGGGCCGGGCGAGCTCGGCCAGGACCCGTCCGGTCAGGCGTCCCGGGAGCGCCGGGTCGGCGGGTGGGCGCTGCTCCCACTCCCCCAGCCGCACGGAGGTCTCGACGACCAGCCGGCAGCGGTCGAACCGCCGCTCCCCGAACCCGAGCAGGACGGCCGGCACGTCGTCGTCCTCGGCCAGCACGTCGGCGAGGACGACGGAGTCCTCGATCGCCAGGCCGACGCCGTAGGCCATCTGCGGCGTGGTGGTGTGGACGGCGTCCCCGACCAGCACCGTCCGGCCGCGGGACCACGGCAGCGGGACGAGCAGCGACTGCAGCGACCGCACGTCGACGTCGTCCACGCGGTCCGCGACCAGCGGCACTGCGCCGCCGAAGGGGCGCAGGCGCTCGCGGAAGGCGGCGGCCAGCCGGTCGGGGTGCGGGCGCTCCACGCCGCGGTCGGGCTCCAGCAGCCAGACGTAGAGCGAGGAGTCCGACACCGGGACGACGCCGACCTTCCCCCGCTCCGGACCTCCGTCGAGCATCGAGTACCGCGTCACCTCGGGTGGCCGCGGGGCCGGCGCGCGCCAGATCAGCTGCCCGTTCGGCCGGGGCTCGGGCGCGGCCGGCAGGACCAGGGCCCGGGTGCGCGAGTGCAGCCCGTCCGCGCCGACGACCACGTCGACGACCTCGGTCGTACCGTCGGAGAGCCGGACCTCGACCCGGTCCCCCCTGTCGGCCAGCGCGGTCACCGTCGTGGCCGGCCGCAGGTCCGTGCCCGAGGCGGTCACCGCGGCGACCAGGACCTCGCCGAGCGCCGCCCGCGAGATGGCCACCGAGGCCGGCCTCCCCTCGAGCAGGGACGGCGGCCTCAGCACCGTCCGCACCGTGCCGCTCGCGTCGCACAGGTCGATCTCCTCGTGCGCGCGGCCCCGCTCGAGGCAGGCCTCGAGCAGCCCGAGGGAGTCCAGCGCCCGCAGCGGCGCGCTCTGCAGGACCAGCCCCGGACCCGACGGGCGGATCACCGGGTGCGCCTCCACCAGCACCACGTCGGCTCCCCGGCCGGCCAGGGCGACCGCGGCCGTGCACCCGGCCGGTCCGGCGCCGACGACCAGGGCCCTCACGTCGCCGCCTGCAGTCGCGGCGCCGCGGTCCGGGGCGATCCGGCGCCCAGCCACAGCGGCATCACCGACGGCCGGAACAGCGCGTCGACGACGAGCAGCGCGCCGCCGGTCGTCCCCTCGCGCGGGTCGAGGGAGGAGGTGCGGACGGTCAGGGCGCGGGCGGCCAGCTCGATGGCGCCGTCGTACACCGCGCGCTCGAACTCCGCGAAGAACTGCGGACCGGACCGCAGCACGCCACCGCCGAGGACGAGGGTGCCCGGGTTGGCGAAGTTCACGATGCCGGCCACCGCGGTGCCGGTGACGCGCCCCGCCCGGGCCACCGCGGCCCGGGCGGCCTCGTCGCCGGCGGCGGTGGCGGCACCGATGTCCTCCCCGGTGATCCGACCGGTGCGCGCCAGGCACTCGGCCAGCACCGGGCTGCGGCCGGCCCGCGCCTCCCCGGTCAGCCGCCGGACCAGCGCCCAGCCGCCGGCGACCGCCTCCAGGCACCCGGTCTTCCCGCACCGGCAGACCGCGGACGGGTCGTCGGTCACCCGCACGTGGCCGATGTCGCCGGCGGCACCGCTGTCCCCCCGGTGCAGCCGCCCACCCGTGACCAGGGCACTGCCGATGCCGGTGGCCACCTTGACGAACAGCAGGTCGCGGCGCTCGCGGGGTGTGCCGCGTTCCCACTCCCCCAGCGCCATGAGGTTGACCTCGTTGTCGACCCAGACCGGCGCGTCGTACCGGACGCCGAACCGGGTCCGGACGTCGGCGCCGTCCCAGCCCGGCATCATCGGCGGGGCGATGACCCGGCCGGTCGCGACGTCGACCGGCCCGGGGAGGCCGACGGCCACCCCCCACACCGGCCGCTGCGGCACCGCGGCCAGCAGGTCCCCGAACAGCGCCTCGACCCGGGACAGGACGCGCTCGGGCCCGTCGCGGACGTCGATCCGCTCGAACCGGTGGGCGAGTCCGGTGCCGGCGAGGTCGCTGACCGCCGCGTGCAGGGACACCGCCCCCAGGGACGCCGAGAGCACCAGGCCGGCCTCGGTGCGCAGCCGCACCGCCCGTGACGGGCGGCCCCGGCTGCCGGTGGCGAGGGGGTCGACCTCCGCGAGCACGCCGAGGTCGACCCCCTCGCGCAGCCGGTCGTTGACGACGGTCCGGCCCAGCCCGGTCACCGCCTCGAGCTCCGGCCGGGTGACCGCGACGCCGGTGCGGACGAGGTCGACGATCTGCGCGAGGACGAGGACGTCGCGCGCCGACGGCGGCCGGGTCACGGGCCCTCCTGGAGGGGGACGACGGGTCAGTGCCGGGCGGCGGCCGCGGCCGCGGGGGTGGCCCGGTCGAACCGCGACGGGTCACCGGCGTAGTAGGGCCACACCCGCCACCGCGCCGCGCCGGTCCGCTCGGGCGGTCCGAGTGTGACCTGCCCGGTGGCCGCCCACTCGACGCCGCGCACGAGCAGCGTCATGAAGGGGACCTTGCGGAAGGTGTCCCAGTCGTGCCCGAGGACGATGCTCACGCTCCGCCCCGCACCCCACTCGTTGGCCCACGCCAGCGGCTGGTCGGTGTCCATGCCGGGCAGGTCCTCGATCCCGCCGGGCGGGATGTCCACCGGGGTGTGCGCGTTCGGCCAGCCGGCCCGCCGGTAGGTCGCCACGTCGTCGAACACGGTGAGCAGGACCGTCGCCGACGGGTCCATCCGCGCGCCGGTCAGCACGTCGTCGTTGACCACGGACCACTCCGCGGGCAGGCCCTCGGTGATGGCGTGGCGCGGCTCCGGGAAGCGGACGGTCACCTCCGCCTGGGGGCGGGGGCGCAGGCCCGTGGTCCTGCTGAGCGTGGCCCCCCGCATCCGGTCGAACTCCTCGGGCCAGCCCCACTCCGGCTCCTGCACGGAGGAGCCGTGGAACCACAGCACCCCGCGGCCCTCGTCGCGGACGAAGCGGATCAGCGCCTGCTCGGTGGTGTCCCCGAGCCGCTCGGCCGGCGAGTGGTAGTCGTCCCGGCCCTCGTACATGACCAGGACGACGTCGAAGCGGTCGAGCAGTTCGTCGCCGACGCCGCGGAACTCCTCGAGCACCCGGACGCGGAACCGGCCGGTCGACTCCAGCAGCGCCGTCAGCATGCCGGTGTGGTGCCGGAAGCTGCGGTGCTCGTTGTCGTGCTCGACGGTGACCCGGCCGGTCGCGATGAGGACGTCGAGCTTGTCCCCGCTCACGCCTGCGCCGCGACCGACCGGATGTACTCGACCGACCTCGTGGTCTCGACGGTCGGGAAGTACTCGAGACCGATCGGGCCGTCGTAACCGGAGGCGCGCAGGACGGCCAGCTGGGCGGGCCAGTCGACGGCGCCGCTGCCGGGCTCGCCCCGGCCCGGCGCGTCGGCGAGCTGCACGTACTTGACGTGGCCCGCGGCGTTCGCCAGCTCGGTCGCCGGGTCCTCGCCCTGGGCGATCGAGTGGTAGAGGTCGTAGAGGATCCCGAACCGGTCGCTGCCGATGGCGCGAGCGACGTACACGGCGTCCTCGGTGCGGTCGGTGAGCGCGCCCGGGTGGTCCACCCGGGAGTTGACCGGCTCGAGGACGAAGTCGACACCCGAGTCGCTGTGCCGCTCCACCGCCTCCCCGTACATGTCGATGATCACCTGGTGGTTCCGCTGCCGGTTCATGCCCGGGAAACCCACGCCCGAGGCGAGCACCACGCGCGGGCAGCCGAGGAGCTTCGCGTGCTCGACGGCGACGTCCAGTCCCTCGTGGGCCGGCGCGAGGTCGGTGCCCGGGAAGGTGAAGCCCATCCGCGGGCCGGCGAGCAGCGAGGTCAGCTGCACGCCGGTGTCGGCCAGCGCCTTGCTCAGCGAGTCGAGGTCCTTGTCGGTGGAGAACCACATCTCGACGGCGTCGAACCCGGCGGCCGCGGCGGCGCGGACCCGGTCGCCGGCGTCGGCACCGGCCTCGGTGAAGAGCAGTTCGATGTTGGCGGAGAGCTGGTACACGTCAGGAGTCCTTCTCGGAGAGGGCGGCCGTGATCGACCGGCGGATGAGGTCGTGCTGCTTGCGGACGAGGTCGACCGGGTCGGCCTCGTCGAGGTCGGCGAAGGCGTGGCCCTCCCACTCGCTGGAGAAGAAGCCCGAGTACCCGCCGCGGACGAACTCGCGCACGATCGCCGGGTAGTCGATGGCCGGCTCGTCGCCGTGCTCGTCGATGTCGTAGAACTTGGCGTGCACGTGCGTGATCTGCGGCATGATGTCGGCCCACTCGGCGGGGTCGACGTGGCCGTGCATGTTGAACGCCAGCCGGGCGAAGGAGCCGAGCGACTCCGGGGCGGTGCCGCGGGAGTGCAGGTACTCGACGAACTCCCCGTGGCGGGCGTTGATGTCCGCGTCGGTGGCCCAGATCCGCTGCAGCTCGTCGAGGTCCTGCTGCGCCAGGCCCATCCTCCCGAGCTTGCGCAGGATCGTCGGCGACATGGCGCGCATGGTGGAGCTGAAGTCGGCGACGAAGCCCAGCCGCTCCGAGCCGATCTCCGCGTACGTCTCGCGGATCTCCAGGACCTTCGGCGAGTTCGGCCCGAGCGGGGCGTGCAGCTCCCAGCCCATGGTGAGGTCGAGCTCCTCGGCCACCGGCAGCAGCCGGCGGATCAGCTCCGGCTTCGCGCTCTGGATGCGCACCAGCGGGAAGCCGAGCGCGTGCGCGCTGCGGAACTGGGCGACGGTGAACTCGAACTCCTCGTCCGGCGTCATGTCCCGGTCGCGGCGGCGGCCCGTGTCGAGGTTGCAGCCGAACGAGCTGGGCACGAAGCCGTGCCGGTCGAACGCGTCCCGCCAGTCCCGGACGAACTCCGGCGTCACCTCCGGGTAGGTGCGGATCGTCTGGGAGGCGACGATCTCGATCCCGGGGCCGATGCCCGCGGCGTCGACGACGTCGAGCAGGCCGGCCAGGTCGTAGCGGCCGGCGGCCCACTCGCTGGTCAGCGAGTAGAGCGTGAGCCCGAGCGTGATGCCGCTGCCCGGCACGGCGGGCTCCGCGGCAGGCGCGGGAGCGGTGGCGGTCATCGGGCGGCTCCGTGCGCGATCAGGGAACGGCGGTCGCGGGCGTGGTTGGTGACGTACGTCGTCGGCGCGATCTGCATGTAGGGCAGCCGCAGGTCGACGGTCACCTCGACGTCGACCTCCTGCCCCTCGGCCGGCGGCTCGTCGAGCGGGACGACGACCACGAGCCGGTCCTGGACGAACCAGAGGACGTCCCACTGCTCCCGGAGCTCGCCGACCCCGAGGACCCGCTCCCCCAGCTCGACCCGCAGGTCGTCCTCGGGGACCGCGCGGCCCTCGACGGAGACCGCGATGTCGCTGACGCTGGACAGCCAGAGGCTGCGGTACCAGGGCAGGGTGAGCGCGATGCCGAGGCCCTCCGGCCGCCGGACCAGGCTGTCGGCGGTGAGGACGGTGTCGCCGGTGGCCATCAGGAGACCCCCTCCGGTGCGGCGCCCTCCACGAGCGGCCGCAGCTCGCGCTGCACGAGGTAGCCGGCGAGCAGGGCGCTCGCGGCCGGGTGCGGGCTCTGGTCGCTCTCCACGACGATCCAGCCGGAGTACCGCGCCGCCAGGAGCGCGCGGGTGACCGCGGCGAAGTCGACGAGGCCGCCGTCCACGCCCGGCTCCCCGAACCAGCGGGGCACCTCGCGGACGCCGCCGCGGGCCCGGACCGTGTACTCGGCGGCCGGCTGCAGGTACTCCTCCTCGGCGTCGACGGCGAGGGCGTCCTTGAACTGGACGTGCCGGATCCGGTCGCCGTGCTGCTCGATCACCCGGACCGAGTCCACCCCGGCGACGGCGTCCTCGCCGGTGTCCACGGCGAGGCCGACCAGGTCGGGGTCGGTGCGCGCCAGCAGCCGCTCGAGGGCGTCGCCGCGGCGCAGCGCGGACAGGAAGTCCACGTGCAGCGCCGTCTCGACGCCGTGCTGCCGGGTGGTCCGGGCGACCCGCTCCCAGCAGGCGGCCAGCCGGCCGATCGCGTCGTCGTCGAGGGGCTCCGCCGCCCCGGCCGACGGTGCCGGCCGGACGAGCAGGACCGATCCGCCGAGCTCGGCGAGGGCCGCGGCGAACTCCCCCGCCCGCTCGGCCAGCGCGGGGGCGTCGTCCGCCGACAGCGGCGACAGCGGGCCGGTCAGGTGCTCCGTCGAGCGCTGCATCGGGTCCCACGCCCAGCTGGAGACGCAGTCGACGGCGCAGTCGGTGAGGAAGGCGCGGAAGCCGGCGAGGGAACCGAAGTTCGCCTCCAGCTGCTGCGGGTTGCCCAGCGGCTCCCAGCGGCCGCTGCCCGAGGTGAGCTCGACGCCCTCGAACCCGGCGATCGAGAGGGTCTTCAGCGCCCGCTCGTGCTGCTCGCGGCGGACGAAGTCGTCGAACTGGGGCTTCCACTGGTTGATCGCGTAGGACCACCGGACGCCGCTCACCGGTAGATCTCCTCGAGGACGTTCTTCGCGTACCAGCGGGAGATCGCGGTGCTCTCGGAGTAGTCGCCGCCCTCCTTGTTGGCCTTGTCGTGCTCGACGGAGATCCAGCCGCGGTACCCGTTGTCCCGGACCGCGGTCATCATCGCCTCGAAGTCGACGAGCCCGTGCGGGGTGCCCATCTCGTAGAACCACTTCCCGGTGGTCGGCGCCATGATCTCGGAGTCCGGCCGGTGCCGGTGGTCGTCCCCGGTCGCGACGTTGCGGGTGTCCTTGAAGTGGAAGCCGCTGACCCGGTGCGCGTGCCGCCGGTACAGGGCCACCGGGTCGACGCCGGCGATGCAGTGCTGCGCGGTGTCGACGAACAGCGACACGTACCGCGGGTCGGTGTGCTCGTAGAACAGCTCGATGTCCGGCTCGCTCTGGATGCCGCAGAAGAACTCGTGGTGGCAGGTGAGCCGGACGCCGTGGCTCGCGGTGATCTCGCCGACCTTGTTCCACAGCTCCGCGGTGGTCTTGATCTTGTCCGCGGTGACCGGCTCCATGTCGTAGTACAGCGTCGCCGGCATCACGATGATGTTGTCGAGCCGGATCTCCGACCAGCGGCCCATGGTCACCCGGAAGTCCTCGAGGATGTTCTCGTGGGTCTCCGGCAGGTGGGGCGCGTAGTTCCGCAGGTCGTAGTCGGCGGCGTGGAAGGTGTTGACGATCCGCTCCAGGCCGTGGTCCTGGACCATCTCCTGGTACTTCGCGGGACCGCCGTAGTCGCCGAGGATCTGCCAGATGCGGAAGTCGAAGGTGTCGATGGCGTCGAAGCCGGTCGCCTTCACCTGCTTGAGGAACGCCGACATCGTCCTGTGCGAGTGCCACTGGTCGACCGGCCCCGAGGGCCCGTTGCTGCGCCAGTGGTCCATGTAGCTCCACTTGACGCGCCGCTCGCCGGCGTCCGTCCCGGGTGCGCTCATCGCTTGGCCACCCCCAGCTCGTGCTGCAGGTACCAGCTGTTGAGCATCGCCAGCTCGGCCGGGTTGCCGCCGTGGTCGCTCTCGACGACGACCCAGCCGGGGAAGTCCCGCTCGCGCAGGGCCGCGACGAAGCCGGGGACGTCGACCAGCCCGCCCTCGGTGCCCAGCTCGAAGAACCAGCGCTCGATCCGCCGTCCGGCGCCGCCCTTGAGCATCGTGCTCTCGGCCCCGGGCATGAGGTACTCCTCGCCGGTGTCGGCGTAGCGGGTGTCCTTGAGGTGCACGTGGGTCACCCGGTCGGCGTGCTCGCGGTAGAAGGCGACCGGGTCGATGCCGCCGATCGTGAACTCGGCGGTGTCCAGGGCGAGGCCGACGGCGGCCGGGTCGGTCGCGTCGAGCAGCGCCGTCAGCTCGTCGGCGGTGTGCACGGCGCCCAGGCAGTCGTAGTGCAGCGCCAGGCCCAGGCCGGCTGCGGACGTCAGCTCGCCGATCCGGTTCCAGACGTCGCCGACGACCTTGATCCCGTCGGCGCCGAGCGGCGGGCTCATCCAGGCCGAGCCGACCGGGCGGACGACGAGCTGCTCCGCGCCGACGCCGGCGAGGAAGTCCACGAACGGCTTCGCCCACTCGACGATCGCGTCGTGGTCGTCCGGGTCCGCCGTCGAGCGGAAGGCGTACCCCTCCTCCTCCTCCGCGGGCGCCTGCGGGTCCCAGAACATGCTGGAGACGCCCCGCACCTCCGCCCGGCGCAGGAAGTCGAGGAAGCCGGCGTGGCTGCCGTGGTTGAGCAGGATGACCTCGGGGCGGCTGATGTTGTCCCAGCGGCCGGTGCCCGACGCCAGCTCGACGTGGTCGAACCCGCAGGCGGAGACGGTCTTCAGCGCGCGCTGCTGGTCCTCGTGCCGGACGAAGACGTCCAGCCGGACGTTCCACTGGTTGAGGGCGTAGGCCCAGCGCAGGGTGTCCCTCATCGCGCGCTCTCTAGTCCGCGGCGCGCCTCGGCCTCGGCCTCGGCGAGCACGTTGTCGATGTACCACTTGGCCACGGCGGTGGCCTCGGCGTAGCTGCCGCCGCCGAGCTCGGCCTTGTCGTGCTCGACGGTCAGCCAGCCGTCGTAGCCGGAGGTGACGATCTCCTTCATGAGCGTCGGGAAGTCGACCAGGCCGCCCTCGCCCATCTCGTAGAACCACCGGGTCACGTGCGGCGCCATCAGCTCCGGGTCCGGCGGCGTGCGGTAGGCCTCGTGCTCGTCGACGTTCCTGGTGTCCTTGAAGTGGAACCCGGTGCAGCGGTCCCGGTAGTCGCGGAACAGCTGGATCGGGTCGACGCCGGCGATCGTGTGCTGGGCGGTGTCGCAGAAGAAGAAGACGTACTCCGGGTCGGTGTACTCGAAGAACAGCTCGAGCTGCGGGCGGGTGCGGATGGCGCCCCAGAACTCGAAGTGGCAGGTGGTCTTCATCCCGTGCTCGAGGGTCAGCCTGCCGACCCGGTTCCACAGGTCCGCGACGACCTTGATCGTGTCGTCGGTGACCGGTTCGGTCTGCCAGTGGGTGGACGTCGGCATGACGATGAAGTTCTCGACGCCGGTCAGGCCCTCGCAGGTGCGCAGGGTGTTCGTGCAGTCGGCGACGATCCGGTCGTGCGTCTCCCGGACGTGGGGCGCGGTGTACCTCGTGGCCGACGGGTAGGCGGAAAAGATCCCGGTGATCTTCTCGAACCCGTTGTCCTGCAGGAACCGCTCGAAGCCCGGCACCGAGCCGTACATCCCGGCGAGCGCGTGCAGGTAGAAGAAGAAGGTGTCGAAGCCCGTGAAGCCCAGGGCGGACAGCTGCTTGACGTACCGGTCCATGTAGGCGCGGTTGAACGACGGGGGCTGCGGCCCCTGCGGCGTCTCCGTCACCCAGTGGTCCATGTAGGACCACTTGGTCCATGCCACGGTCGGTTCCCCTCTGCCGGAGCCCGGCGGGTCATTTATGCATGTTCTGTACAGAAATCGTGGCGACCGGTGACCTGCGGCACAAGCTCATCCGGTCGATGCCCGGCATCAGCCGGGCTGATGCCGCCCCCTGCGCCGGCCCGGCAGCGCCAGGCCGAGGAGGCAGGCGGCCAGCAGCAGGACGGTGCCGCCAAGCAGGCCGGCGGCGAACCCGCCGGTCAGGGCGGCCTCCCCGGGGTCACCGGCCGACGCCGTCCGCGCGGTCGCCAGCGCCACCAGGGCGGCGAGCCCCACGGCGCTGCCCACCTGCTTGGCCGTCGTGAGCAGGCCCGAGGCCAGGCCCGCCCGGTCGCTCCCCAGGCCGGAGGTGGCCGTCACGGTGAGCGGCAGCCCGGCGATGCCGAAGCCGGTCATCGCCAGCACCAGCGGCACGAGGACGTCCCGGGGATAGGAGCCCTCGACGTCGATGGCCGACAGCCAGACGAGCGCGGCCGCGCTCAGCAGCGTCCCCAGGAGGAACACGCCCCGCGGGCCCAGCGGGTCCAGCAGGCGGGGGGCCAGCTGCGCGCCGAGCGCGATGCCCACCGCACTCGGTGCCAGCGCGAGCCCGGCCGTCAGCGGGTCCAGGTCCCGGACCTGCTGCAGGTACAGGACGAGGAAGAACATCATCGCCGGGAGGACGCCGCCGGTCAGCGCGGCCAGGCCGTTGGCCACCGACACCGGCCGGACGCGCAGGACCGACAGCGGGACCACCGGCTGCGGCACCCGGCGTTCCACCACCACGAAGGCCGCCAGCGCGGCGACCGCACCGCCGAGGCAGGCCAGGGCCGGTCCCGACAGCCAGCCCCGCTCCTCCCCGAGGATCACCGCGGCGACGAGCAGGGCGGTCCCGGCCGTCACCGACACCGACCCCGGCAGGTCCAGGCGCCCCCGGGTGTGCCCGGGCGGCCGGCCGGCCAGCGCGCCGGCCGCCGCGACGACGAGCAGCGCCCCCAGGGGGACGTTGACGAACAGCACCCACCGCCAGCTCAGCAGGCCCGTGAGCACGCCGCCGATGACGCCTCCCAGACCGCCACCGGCGGCGGCCGCCGCGGTGAGCAGTCCGAGCGCCCGCGCCTTGGCCCGCGGGTCGGGGAACCCGGTGGTCACCAGGCTCAGCGTCGTCGGCACCAGGACCGCGCCACCCACGCCCTGCACGAAGCGCGCCGCCACCAGCTGCCAGCCCTCCTGGGCCAGACCACCGGCCAGGCTGGCCACCGAGAAGATCGCCAGCCCGGCGAGGAAGGCCCGCCGACGGCCCCAGAGGTCGCCGACCCGGCCGCCGAGCAGGAGGAAGCCGGCGAAGGTGAGCGTGTAGCTGCTCACCACCCACTGCAGGCCGGTGGCCGAGAGGCCGAGGCTCTCCTGCATCGGCGGGAGCGCGACGTTGACGATCGAGGTGTCGAGCACGCAGATGAACTGCGCCGCGCACGCCACCGCGAGGACCAGCCCGGGTCGCCGGACCTCGCCGGCGCGCGCGACGCCGGGAGCAGGGGACGCCGCGGGGGCGTCCACCTGCTCCGGGGTCGCGGCGCCCACTACTTGAACGTGTCCTCGAACTCGGTGTACGGCGTCGGCGGCACCGGGTCGAGCGTCTGCGCCCGGTCGTTGGCGTACGGGTGGTAGACGGTCTCCACCGGCTCGTCGACCGGCGGCAGGAAGACGGGGACGCCGTCGTCGCCGAACCAGGCGAGCTGCGAGTCGTGGCTCTCCTGGTTGTCCTTGGCGAAGGAGATCCAGTCCCGGTTGAACGGCGCCCGGGCGACCTCGTAGCAGCGGAAGTGCCAGATCCGCCACTCGCCGTCCTGCTTGACGAAGTCGACGCCGTACTTGCACCACACCCAGTGCGCCCACACCGGCTTGCCGTCGACCTCCCCGCCGGAGAAGACCCACGGCGGGACGCTCTCGGCGACCTCGGGGTCCATGAGCCCGGACTCCAGGCCGGCCATGATCCAGATGCCCTTGGCGGTCTGCCCGTCGGCGCCGACCTCGATGACCGGGGTGGTCGCGTAGTGGAACAGCAGCTTGCCGACCGGGCGCGGGCGGCCGCGGTGGTAGGCGGTCACCGACTCGTAGGTCGTGTAGCGGCCGACGTTGTTGTAGCGGGACCACATGCCGGGGGTGCCCGGCTTCGCCCAGAGCTCGGCGATGATCCGCTCGTCCTCGTAGGCGTTGTGGTAGTGCATGTAGCGGTTGAAGACGTTGTCCACCGCGCCGCGGTCGGCGGCGCGGGTGGCCTCCCGCCGTGTCTGCTCCAGCTGCTCCTGCAGCTCGTCGACGCGTCGGGCGAGTGCCTCGACGGAGGTCTCCGTGGTCGTCATGCCGGCTCCTGTCCTCGGGGGGTCGTCGGGGTCCTGGGGGTGCCGCTACTCGCTCGCCGCGCCCGCCACCGCCGGCTCGCCGGCGAGGTCGGCCGCGAGCGCCCGGGCGGCCCGGATGGCGAGGGCCACGCTGGTGAGCGTCGGGTTGCACGAGTTGGCGGTCGGGATGAGCCCGTTGCCGGCGAGCACCAGGCCGGGCACGCCCCACACGCGGGAGAAGGGGTCGCAGACGCTGGTGCCGTCGTCGGCCGGTCCCGTGCGGACGGTGCCCATGTAGTGCAGGGAGCTGCCGGCGGGCATGACCTTCGGCATCCCGTCGACGAACTCCCCGAGCGCGGCGGCCGCGCGCGCCTGGTGCACGCGGGCGCGGGCGAACTCGGCCTCCTCGCGCTCGGTGAGCTCGTAGGCGATCCGGATGCCCGGCAGGCCGTGCTCGTCGGGCCGGTCGTCCTCGAAGGTCAGCCGGTCCTCGGGGCGGGGCCACTTGCGGATGCCCCAGCCCATGCCCACGTAGCCGGCGGGGTTGTCCCGGAACCGGCTGCCCTCGGGCAGCGGCGCCGGCGACACCGGGTTCCACATCAGCTGGGCGTGGTACGGGTGCCGCTCCTCGTCGAAGCCGACGGACACGATCGCCCGGATCGGGTCGACCGGGGCCGTCGGGTCCTCCCGCTCGGGCAGCAGGTCCGGCCGCACGGCCACCACGCCGAACAGCAGCGGGTGCTCGGTCAGGTACCGGCCGAGCGCGGCGGGCCGGATGCCGGAGGCCCACAGCAGCTGCGGCGTGCGCAGGGCGTCGGCGGCGACGACGACCGCGTCGGCGCGCACCTCCTCCTCGGTGCCGGTGCGCAGGTCGCGCAGCACCGCGCCCACCACCCGGTCCCCCTCGCGGACCAGCCGGACGCAGAGGGTCTCCGCGCGCAGGGTGAAGCGGTCGTCGGCGGGGACGCCGTCGAGGACGACGTCGGTGCCGCTCCAGCGCAGGGAGCCGTCCGGCCGCGGGTCGGCGGCCACCGGCAGCGGACGGACGGTGATGCCGTCGGGGGCGAACTCGGCGCGGACCGTCTCGAGGATCGCGGTCGCCTGCGGCGAGCCCGCGAAGTCCGGACGGTGGACGTGCAGCAGCTCCTCGGCCTCGGTGACCAGTTCCTCCCACTCGGCCGCGTCGAGGAACGGGATCCGCTCGCTGCCCACCGGTCGCGGCGTGGCGCAGGTCCAGTGGACGCCCTGGCCGCCGACGCAGGTGGCGCCGGCCGCCGCGGGCATGCCCGGTGAGCCGTCGGCGGCGCGGCCGATGAGGTGGGTGCCCTGCCGGGCGGTGATCGTCCCCTCGACGACGACGCCGCCGGGGATGCCCGACACGCCGCTCTCGCTGGACCGCCCCTGGGAGGCCAGCCGCGCCGCCGCCTGCTCCTC
Organism: Geodermatophilus arenarius; assembly: GCF_042654585.1. NCBI lineage: Bacteria > Bacillati > Actinomycetota > Actinomycetes > Geodermatophilales > Geodermatophilaceae > Geodermatophilus > Geodermatophilus arenarius. The sequence continues at coordinate 73,842 of NZ_JBHSGR010000007.1, read as the reverse complement.
CGGGTCGGGGATGTTCTTGACGTTCATGCCGGCCGGGCGGCTGACGAGCGGCCCGGCCTCGACCATGAGCACCGAGACGTCGGTCAGCTGCTCGAGCAGCACCCGGGCGTGGGTGGCCCCGGTCGGCCCACTGCCGACGATCAGGATGCGGGCGGTCATGCGTGCGCCTCCTCGGCGACGGGGGTCGTGGCCGGCTGAGCGGCCGGCTGAGCGGCCGGCTGAGCGGCCAGCTGCGCGGCCACGGCCCGGGCGGTGAGCACGCCGAACGCGACGGCGGTGAGGGTGGGGTTGCAGGCGGTCGCCGTGGGGATGACGTTGTTGCCGCCGACGTAGAGGTTGGCGGTGCCCCAGACGCGGCCGGTCGGGTCGCAGACGCTGGTGCCGTCGTCGGTGCGGCCCATCCGGGTCGTGCCGAGGTAGTGCAGCGAGCTGCCCGGGGGCATGACGAACGGCTCCCCGAGCGGGCGGCCCAGGGCCCGTGCCGCCGAGGCGACCTCCTCGACGGCCGCGGCGACGGAGGCGCGGTCGGCGTCGCTGAGGGCGTAGTCGATGCGGATGGCCGGCAGCCCGTGCGGGTCGAGGTCGCCCTCGTCGAACCGGACGCGGTTGTCCGGCGAGAGCTCCTTGCGGCAGAACCAGCCCAGGCCCACCACCTGGCCGCGCCGGACGGTGAGGCCGGGGTCCAGCGGCACCGGCGAGGCGTCCATCTGCATGACCTGGCCGTGGAACGGCCGGTCGGCGGCGTAGGGCACCCAGGAGACACCGGAGACCGGGACGATCGCCCCGCCGCCCGGCGCGGCGGCGGCGGTGACCGGGAGGTCCGCGTCGACGGGCGCGTCCGCCGGGACGTACCGCTCGTCGAGCAGGGAGGCGGCCATCACCTGCGGGTGCTCGGTGAGGTACCGGCCGAGCGCCTGCGGCCGGATGCCCGAGGCCCACAGCAGCTGCGGCGTGCGGAAGGCATCGGCGGCGACGACGACGGCGCGGGCGGGGATCGTGTACCGCTCCCCCGACGCCAGGTCGACCGCCTCCACGCCGGTCACCCGGTCGCCGTCCAGCAGGACGCGCCGGGCCAGGGTGCCGGTGCGCAGCTCCACGCCCGGCCGCTCCCACAGGTCCCCCGCGATGATCGCCGGGCCGGTCCAGTGCAGCGAGCCGTCCTCGCCGACCGTGACCGCCACCGGCATCGCGCCGACCGGCCGGCGGTGCGGCCGGTCGAACAGCTCGCCCAGGACCCGCTGCACCGCGCCGGTCAGCGGCGCCCGGTCGAAGGCGTGCGTCGTCACCGCCAGCAGCGCCTCGGCGCGGGTCAGCGCCTCGTCCAGCACGTCGGGGTCCACGCAGTCGGGCACCTCGTCGTCGACCGGCCGCGGGCAGGCCGCGGTCCAGTGCGCGCCCATCCCGCCGACGTTGGTCGAGATCGCCGCGTTGGGCATGTCCGGAGCGCCGACCAGGGCGGTGCCCGGCCGGGCCGGCGTGCCGCCCGGCAGCGGACCGGGCCCCGTCGCCAGCGCCGCGAGGGCGGCGTCGCGGGCCTCGACGTCGGCGATGTTCTTCACGTGGCCGCCGGCCGGGTCACCGAGCGCCTGCCCGGCCTCGAGCACCAGGACGCGCAGGCCGGATCCGGTGTCGGCCAGCTCCCGCGCCACCGCGGTGCCGACCGGCCCGGAACCGACGACGACGACGTCGACGTCGTGGGACGTGCTCATCGGGCGGCCACCGCGGGTTCGGCCTCGAGCAGCCGCTTGAGCATGTCGTGCTGCGCGCGGACCTGGTCGAAGGCGCTGTACCGGTCGCTGTAGGCGTGGGCCTCGTACTCGCTGGAGACGAAGCCGTCGTAGCCCTGCTCGCGCAGGACGCGCGCGACGGCCGGCCAGTCGATCGACGGGTCGGTGAGGCCGTCGGGGCCCTCGACGATCCCGTAGAACTTGCCGTGCACGTGGACGACGTGGGGGAAGAAGTCGGCCCACCGCTCGGGCGCCATGCGCCCGTGCATGGTGAACAGCATCTTGAGGTTGCCGATCTGGGGCGGCGTGGCCCCGGCCTCGGCCGCCCGCCGCTCCAGCTCCGGGAACTTCGCCATGGTCGGGCCGGGCTCGGCCCACAGCTCCTTGGTGAGCGCGGTGAGCTCCGGGGCGATGCCGGCGGCCCGGTGGGCGTCGTCGACGGCGTCCGGGACCGCCCGCATGCTCGCGCTCATGTCCGGGATGAAGCCCAGCCACGGGGTGTCCAGCCGGGTGAACAGCTCCTTGAGCGCGGCGACCGGCGGGGCGTCGAGCGTCAGCGGGGCGTGGATCTCCACGCCGACCTTGACGCCGAGCTCCTCGGCCAGCGGCAGCAGCCGCTCGAGGATCGCCGGGCCGGTCTCGATGCCGACGCGCGCGACGGGGAAACCGAGCGCGGCCGCCCCGCGCAGCTGCACGGCGACGTACTCGTGGGACTCGTCGTCCGAGAGCAGCCGGCCCGGGTACAGGCCCAGGTCGTTGTTGATCGCCAGGCACGACGGCGTGAGCCCCGAGGACTCGAGGACCCCGCGGACCTCCCGCTCCTGGTCCCCGGACAGCCGGGGCCAGCCGCGCAGGCTCTGGAAGGCGACCATCTCCAGCCCGGGGCCGAGGTCGCGGGCGGCGACCTCGCGGACGAGCGAGGCGAAGTCCCCGCCGGGACGGCGCTGCTCGAGGGTGAGGCTGAACAGGGTGGTGCCGAGGCGGGGCAGCCCCGGCGCGGTGTCCGTCACGAGCGTGCTCCCGCCGCGGTCAGGGTCTTGTCGGTGGCGCTGGGCGCCACCAGGGGCACCCGGTCCGGACCGGTGAGGATGTAGGGGATCGACAGGCCCAGCAGCAGCTGGACCCGGTGCTCGCGGCCGGGCGCCGTCTCGACCGGCGTGTGCAGCACCAGCGGGTCGGTGGTGAACCAGTACTCGTCGCCGGCCCCGGCCACCTCGGTCAGCGGGTGGCGGGTGCCGTTGACGGTGACCGACAGCTCGGCGGGGTCGATCCGGCGGCCGTCGACGGTGAGGTCGACGCGGGCCAGCGAGGGCAGCGGCAGGGCGCGGTACCAGTGCGAGTAGACGGCGATGTCCAGGCCGTCGGGGGTGGCGGTGAGCGAGTCGGCGCGCACCACCTGGTCGTCGAGGGGTCCCATGTCCGTTCCTCTCAGGCGGCCAGCGTCAGGCGCTTGCTGTCGCGGCCGCCGCCGGGCACCGGCATGTACGAGATGCGCAGGCGCACCGCGACGGCGACCTCGTGCTCGCCGGGCGTCAGCGGCTCGTCGGTCTCGAAGGTGAGCCGGGCCCGCTCCCCCATCTCCCAGCGGTCGTCGGTGGTCCGCGGCAGCTGGTCGAAGGTGTAGGTGTTGCCGTGCACGGTGAAGGTGGTGCGCGCCGGCGGCACGGGGCGGCCGTCGAGGACGAGGTCGACGGCCTCGACCATCGACAGCGCCAGGCCGCGGTAGTACGGCATCCGCACCTCCACGACGCCGCCGGTGCGGCCGTCGTCGAGGGCGCGGAAGCCCTCCTCGCAGACGATGTACCTGTCGAACATCAGGCGTCCTCTCCGGTGGTCTCGCCGAGCAGGCGGGCGAACATGGCGTGCTGGCGGCGGACCTGCTCGACGCTGTCCACGGGGTGCACGTCCTGGATGTGGCGGTTGCCCTCGTACTCGCTGGACAGGTGGCCGTCGAAGCCGCCCTCGACCAGCACCGGGACGATCCGGTCGTAGGGGATCGAGTACTCGGCCCCGTCCTCGGTCATCTCGTAGAACTTCGCCTGGATGTGCCCGATGAGGGGCATGTGCTCGAGCATCGCCTTGGGCTCGCTCCAGATGTAGTGCGTCGCCTGACGGGCCAGGCCGAAGTCGACCGGGCCGCCGCCGCGGTAGTTGACGATGTCCATCAGGGCGTGGGTGTCGCCGTGGTCGTCGTAGGTCTCGACGATCAGGTCGACCAGCTCGGGCTTGGCGCCGTCCCGCAGCGCCCGCTCGCTGACCACGCGCGGGAACCGCTCGACGTAGACGCCCATATCGGGCATCAGCCCCAGCGCGGGCGACCCCGTGCGGTACATGACCTCGAGGTGCTCGAGGATCCACGGGTGCTCGTAGTGGAAGGGCGCGTGCACCTCGAGCAGCAGCCGGACGCCCTGCTCCTCGGCGTAGGGCGCCGCCTCCTCCATGACCTCCGGCGGCGTGTTGATGATCGCCCGGACGACGGTCGCGCCGAGCCGGACGGCGATGTCGACGTCGCGGCAGATCGAGGCGACCTGCTCCTCGCGGGTCAGCCACCGGTCCCGGTGCAGCTTGGTGTCCAGGAAGAGGTCGGTGGCGACCGGCGTGGTGCCGTACCGCTCCATCCAGGAGAACCAGTTCCCGACGAACTCGTCGCTGACGTGCGGGAACCCCGGGATCATCTGCTCGGGGATGATCTCGATGCCCCGGGCGCCGATCTCGCCGGCGACGCGGATGCAGTCCTCCACGGACAGCGTCCGGAGGAAGTACTCCTCCTGGAACGAGTAGAGGCTCACGCCCCGCTTGATCTGGTGTGCCGGTGCGCTCACGGGGATCCCTCCCGGTCAGGCGGTCGCCGCGGCCAGGCGCGGCGACCGGGGGGCGATGGCCTGCCCGGTGGACAGGTCGAAGAAGTGCAGGGCCGACGGCGGCACGGCGAACTGCGCGCGGGTGCCCTCGCGGACGGCCGCGGTCCCGGGCAGCCGGGCGTGGAGGACCGAGCCGGAGCCCAGCGCCCGCAGGTCCTCGGCGGCGGCCTGGTCGATGTCGGCGGCGATCTCCAGCGTCGCCTCGGTGACGACGGGGTCGGCGTCGACGCGGAGGTGGAGCAGCTTCTCCGGGGGGAGGTTCTCCACCAGCTCGACGTCGGCGACCAGCCGCGGCCACGCGGGATCGGCGCCGGCCGCCTCGCGCAGCGCCTCGGGACGCAGTCCGAGGGCGACCGGGGTGGCGTCCGCGCCGGCGAGCGCCGGGTGGGCGTCGAGGGCGCCGGCCGGCAGCACCAGCCGCTGGGAGCCGAGCACGATCTCGGCGCCGGTGGGCGTCCGGGTCACGGTGGCGCTCAGGACGTTCATCGGCGGGGAGCCGATGAACTCGGCGACGAACAGGTTGGCCGGGGACTCGTAGAGCTCGTCCGGGGTGCCCAGCTGCTGCAGCACGCCCTTGCGCAGGACCGCGATGCGGTCGCCCATCGTCATGGCCTCGACCTGGTCGTGGGTGACGTAGAGCGTGGTGGTCCGGTACTCGCGCTGGAGGTTGCGGATCTCGGCGCGCATCTGGCCGCGCAGCTTGGCGTCGAGGTTGGACAGCGGCTCGTCCATGAGGAAGGCCTGCGGCTGGCGCACGATCGCCCGGCCCATGGCCACCCGCTGCCGCTGCCCGCCGGACAGCGCCTTCGGCTTGCGGTGCAGCAGCTCGGTGAGGCCGAGGGACTCGGCCGCCCTGTCCACCCGCTGCCTGACCTCGGCCTTGCCGACACCGGCGCACAGCAGCGGGAAGCCGATGTTGTCCCGCACGGACATGTGCGGGTAGAGCGCGTAGTTCTGGAAGACCATCGCGATGTCGCGCTGCGAGGGGTGCACCTCGTTCACGACGCGGTCGCCGATGAGCAGCCGGCCGTCGGAGATCTCCTCCAGGCCCGCGGCCATGCGCAGCGCGGTCGTCTTGCCGCACCCGGAGGGACCGACGAGGACGAGGAACTCGCCGTCGCGGATGGACAGGTCGAGCTCGGAGACGGCCTGCGTCCCGTCCGGGTACCGCTTGGTGATCCGGTCGTAGGTGATCGATGCCATGACTGCTCCTGCTGCGGGTGGGGGTCGGTCAGGACGGGCTGTCGGCGCGGGCGGGCGTGCGGGGGTCCACCCAGTGCGGGAGGTCCCAGGGGCGGGCGAGGGCGTCCCGGAGGCGGGCGTCGAGGTCGGCGGCGTCCGGCAGCGGCGAGCTGCGGCCGTCGTCGCGGGCGTAGACGCGGCAGGTGAGGGCAGGCGGGGTGTCCACGGGGAAGAGGTCGCGGCGGCCGACGGTGAAGGTGGGCGACCCGGGGAAGCCGAGCTGCGCCGCCTCCTCGCGGGTGCGGACCTCGCGCTCGACGACGTGCACGTCCGCCCGGCCGAGCTCGGTGAGGGTGTCCCGGAGCAGGGCGGCGGCCCGGTCGTGCGTGGGGCAGCCGGCCCACCAGAGCAGCTCCACCCGCCACTTGAGCGAGCAGCCGGCCGGCGAGGTCAGCGGCCGGGTCACCTCGCGCCCGGCCAGCACGTCGTCGAGCGCGGCGCGCAGCCAGCCGGCGTCCTGGGCCGGGTCGTCGTGGTCGCCGTCGGGGGCGCCGTGGTAGCGGACCAGCCCGGCCCGGTCGACGACGAAGACCTCGGGGGTCGCGGTGGCGCCGTAGGCACGGGCGGCCGACTGCTCGGCGTCGCGGAGGAAGGGACCGGCGAGCTCGCCGGCGGCGACGCGGCGCCGCATGCCCTCGAGGGAGTCCTCGGGGTGGTCGGTCTCGTCGTTGCTCACGACCTGCAGCACGACGACGTCCCGGTCGGCGTAGGAGCGGGCGACGTCCTGGACGCGGTCGTGCCAGGCGCGGGCGAACGGGCAGCCGTTGGCGGTGAAGACGACGACGGTCGCCGTGTGCGCGCCGGGGTCGAGCCGGACCGCCGCCCCCTCGGTGTCCGGGAGGACGAACGACGGCGCGGGGTCGCCGACGGTGAGCCGGGTGCCGGTCACGCCGCGACCTCCACCCAGGCCTGCGTCGCCGCGGACCGCAGCACCGCCCGCGTGACCCGGGCGGCGCGCGCGCCGTCGGCGAAGGTGGGCAGCCCGTCGGGCGCCTCGCCGCCGACGGCGGAGTACGTGTCGGCGACGAAGGCGTCGAAGCAGTCCTGGTAGCCCTGCGGGTGGCCGGCGGGGACGACGGAGTAGCGCGCGGCGGCCGGGTGCTCGGAGGAGCCGCGCAGCAGCTGCCGGTTGACCTCGCGGCCGCCGATCCACAGCGAGTCGGGGTTCTCCTGGTCGAAGCACAGGCTCTCGGCCGCGCCGTCGACGGAGAACCACAGCCGGTTCTTCCGGCCGGGGGTCACCTGGCTGACGGTCAGGTTGCCGACCGCGCCGCGGTCGGTCTCGAACAGCACGACGGCGGCGTCCTCGGTGGACACCGGGCGCCCACCGCGCTCCGGGTGCACGGTCAGCGTGCGCGCGGCCAGCCGGGTGATCCGGTGGCCGGAGACGAACTCGACCAGGTCGCACCAGTGCACGCCGATGTCGGCGAAGGCCCGCGAGGCGCCGCCGGTGGCGGCGTCGACCCGCCAGTCGTCGTCGGCGCCGTCGGCCAGCCAGTCCTGCAGGTAGGAGCCGTGCAGCAGCCGCACCGGACCGGCCGTCCCGTCGGCCACGCGGGCCCGGGCCTCGCGCACGGTCGGGTAGAAGCGGTAGACGAAGGGCACGGTGGCGGTCACCCCGGCGTCGGCGGCCAGCGCCCGCAGCTCCTCGGCCTCGGCGGCGTCGACGGCCAGCGGCTTCTCGCACACGACGTGCTTGCCGGCCGCGACGGCCGCCCGCACCAGCGGGGCGTGCGAGGCGTTGGGCGTGCACACGTGCACCACGTCGACGTCGTCGGCGGCCAGCAGCTCCTCGACGGTGTCGCAGGCCGACTCCGCCCCGATCCGCTCGCGACCGGCCCGCGAGGACTCCGGCGTCGACCCGGCGACGCGGGTGACCACACCGCCGCCGCGCCGGACGGCGCGGGCGTGCACCGTGCCCATGAAGCCGACACCGACGATGCCGGCCCGGATCCGATCGCCCACGGGATCTCCTTCGGTGGTGCGGCGGCCACCTGCGTGACCTGGGACTCATACTTCTTCCGATTGTCGGAGGAAGTCAATGACGAGAGTGCTGTTCCTGGTGATGGAGCGCATCGGCGCCGTCGATGCCCGCGCGGGGCGCTCCTCCCGCCGGGCGGGCGGCGGGAGGAGCCTGGGGCCCTACTTGATGCCGCCGGCGAAGCCCTGGATGAAGCGCTTCTGGGCGAAGAGGTAGAAGGCCAGGATCGGGATCATCGAGATGATCACGATGGCGAAGATCTTGTTCCAGGCCGAGACCAGCGAGCCGACGTAGTAGTACATCGACACCGTCAGCGTCTGGCTGTCCGAGCCGCCCAGGAAGATCAGCGCGGTGAAGAAGTCGTTCCAGACGATGAGGCCGGTCAGGATCGCCACCGTCCCGGTCGCCGGCGCCATCAGCGGCAGGACGACCCGGAGGAACACGCGTGCCGGGCCGGCGCCGTCGAGCGCGGCCGCCTCCTCGTAGTCCCGGGGGAGGTTGCGGAAGAACCCGGCGTAGAGGAAGACCGCCAGCGGCATGAGCGTGCCGACGTAGAGGACGATCATCCCCCACACCGAGCCGACCAGGCCGACCTGCCGGGCACCGATGTAGAGCGGGATGAGGCCGAGCTGGGTCGGCAGCACGATGGCGACGAGGAAGAGGTAGAAGGCGACGCTCCCCCACCTCGCCGTCGTGCGGGCCAGGACGTAGGCCGCCAGTGAGCCGAAGGCGACCAGGCCGAGGATGCTGCCCACGGTGATCACCACGCTGTGGAACAGGCCGAGCAGGATGTTGGAGTCACCGCCGGCCGTCAGCACCTCGGTGAAGTTCTCGAGGGTCGGCCGGCTCGGCGGGGTCGAGGACCCGGTGGTGAGCAGCTCCTCGTCCGGCTTGAGCGCGTTGATGACGAGGAAGTAGAACGGCAGCAGGGTCAGCAGGGCGACGGCCCAGACGAGCACCTCGCGCAGTGCCGTCGCCTTCGTGTAGCGGAACATCGGCTCGGATCCCTTACGACCGGTCCTTGGTGGCAGCCTGCTGCAGCACCGAGAAGACGAGCATGATGAGGGTCAGCAGGAGCGCGAGTGCGGCGCCGAAGCCGAAGTTGCTCAGCGCGAACGTCTCCTTGTAGACCTGCGTGGCCAGCGTCTCCGTCGCCCCCGCGGGTCCCCCGCCGGTGAGCGCCATGACCTGGTCGAAGACGCGCAGGCCCTGGATGAGCATGAGCGTCGACGCGATCGCCACCGAGGGGCGGATCGACGGCAGCGTGATGTACCGGAAGCGGCGCCAGGTGCTGGCCCCGTCCAGCGCCGCCGCCTCCTCGATCTCGGCCGGCACGGTGGCCAGTCCGGCGAGGTAGATGACCATCACCATGCCGGTCGTCTGCCAGGCCATGACGACCAGCACCGCCCACAGGGCCAGCGTCGGGTCGGCGAGCCACGTCTTCGGCGCCATGCCGAACCAGCCCAGGACGCCGTTGAGCGGGCCCTTGAAGTCGAAGATGAACTTCCAGATGTAGGAGACCGCCAGCGGGCTCAGCACGACCGGCATGAAGAACAGGACCCGGAGCAGGTAGCGCGTCTTCAGCGTGCGGTTGAGGGCCAGTGCCAGCAGCAGCCCGACGACGTTGGTGGCGATCAGGAAGCCGAAGGCCAGGAACAGCGTGTTCTTCAGCGACCCGATGAGGGTGGGGTCCTCGAAGATGCGGCGGAAGTTGTCCAGGCCGACGAAGTCGAAGTCGCCGATCCCGGTCCAGTTGGTGAAGGCGTAGAAGGCCCCGCCGGCGGTGGCGACGTAGTGGATCAGCAGCACCGCCAGGACGGCGGGCAGCGCCCACCACCAGCGGCCGTAGGTGATGAGCGGCCGGCTCCGCCGGGAGCGGGCGGAACGCCCGCCCCCGGCGGCCGGGACCGTGCCCCGGACGACTGCACCGGTGTCCTGCGGGGTGCCCATGGTTGCGGTCATCGTCAGTCCCTCGGTGCGTCCGGAGGTGCGGTCGGGAGGTGGTGCCGGGATCAGCCGGCCCGGGTCACTGGTCCCAGGCCTGGTCGATCGACTCGAGCACGGACTGGACGTCGCCCTGGCCGGCGAGCAGGCCCTGGACGCCGGTCGACAGCGCGTCGTACACGCCCGGGTTCGGCCAGGCCAGGTTCGGCAGCGGCGCGTAGTCCCCGTTCTCCAGCAGGTCGGCGACCGGCTCGTACACCGGGGACAGGTTCTCGTCCGGGCCGGTGATGGCGACCCCGCCCTGCAGCTCGGTGAACCGGGCGGCGTTCTCCGGCTCGGCCATCCAGGCCAGGAACTCGCGCGCGGCCTCCTTGGCGCCCTCGTCGGCCGAGGCGTTGATCGACAGCGCGTAGTTCGGGCTGGCGAGCAGGAACGGCTCCCCGCCGTCGGCCGGCGGGAACGGCTGCACCTGCAGGTTGAGCCCCGGGCTGGCGTTGGCCAGCTCGGTGGCGGCGGCCCCGGGGACGAAGGCGCCCAGCGAGGTGCCCTGCGTCAGGCCCTGGGTGATGGCGTCGAAGCCACCACCGGCCGCGCCCTGCTGGAAGCAGCCGGCCTCGTTCATGTCGACGATCGTCTGCAGGGTGGCCTGCCAGCCCTCGCTGTCGGCGAAGCTGACGTCACCGGCCGAGCGCTGCTCGTTCCAGTCCGGGGTCTCGGCGTAGACCCGGGTGGCGGAGATGGCCATGGCCATCAGGCCCATGTTCGGCGGGGCGGATCCCGCGGCGGCGAGGAACGACTTGCCGTCCCCGGCCAGGGTGCCGCAGGCGTCGATCATCGCGGACTCGTCCGCGGGGACCTCGACGCCGGCCTCGGAGGCCGCGCTGGAGTTCCAGACCATGCCGACGGGGATGATGCTGGTCGGCTGCGCGTAGACCTTGCCGTCGATCTCGAACAGCGACTCGTTGCCCTCGGGGATGAGGGCCGCCGACTCCTCGCCGAGCTCCTCGATGTAGCCGGCCTCGGCCATGGGCAGCACCGCGTTGGCGTTGCCGGCGCCGGGCGAGAACATCAGGACGTCCGGGGCGCTGCCGCCCTGCAGCTGGGTGCGCATGGACAGGCCGTAGCTGTCCGGCGGCAGACCCTGCGTCTCGATCTGGACGCCGGTCTCCTCGGAGTACTGGTCGGCGAGCAGCTGCCAGGGGTTCTCCTGCCCGCCCGAGGCGTTCTCGAAGGCGAAGCTGAAGCTGTTCGCGGCCCCGCCGGAGCCGCCGGAGCCGCTCTCCTCGTCCCCGCCCCCGCAGGCGGCGAGCGTCAGCGCGCTCACGGCCGGAACGGCGACGAGGACCCCGATGCGGCGGAGCCCCCGGTGACGGTGCTGGGTCATGTGTTGCCTCTCTCCACGTGTCCGGGGACCGGACGACGACTGCGACGCTGGATGTCGAGCACCGCGTCCGGCCGCTGGAGCGCCGTCCGCGTGATGGCAACCACATACTTCTGCCATCGAGCGGAGGAAGTCAATGCAACGTGGACGTAACGCTGGTGATGCCGGGCATCAGCCGTGGTGATGACGTGGACCACAGCGGTCCGCCGTCACGCGGACGGGCGGTCCGGCGTGTCCACGATCTCCGGATGACCGGACGGGGAGCCCCAGGGCAGCCACAGCGCCAGCCGGTCCGGCGTGAAGAGGTTGTCCAGGACGAGGTGGACGGCGCCGGCCAGCCCGGCGGCCGCCCCGAGCGCGGACGGCTCGATCCGCAGCGTGCGCGTCGCCAGCGGCAGCGACCGCCGGTAGACCGACTCCCGGATGACCGCCAGGACGTGGTCGCCGGCGTGCACCACTCCCCCGCCGAGGACCACCAGGCCGGGGTTGTAGAAGCTGACCAGGGTCGCCAGGGTGCCGCCGACCAGCCGGCCGGCCCGCGCGAGCAGGGCGCGAGCCGCCGGGTCGCCGCGCTCCGCGGCGGCGGTCACGTCCGCGGCCGTCAGGTCGCCCCGGGCCGCGAGGGCCTCGGCCAGCACCGGACTGCCTCCGCGCTCCGCCAGCTGGCGCCCGTCGCGGGCCAGGGCCGCCCCACCGGCCACCGCCTCCAGGCAGCCCACGTTGCCGCAGCGGCAGATGACCGTGTCGGCCTCGGCGACGGCCACGTGACCGATGTCGCCGGCACACCCGTTGACCCCGCGGTGCAGCCGCCCGCCGGACACCAGGCCGGCGCCGATGCCCGTGCCGATCTTGACGTAGAGCAGGTCGCCCGTCGCGGCGGCGGCGGGGTTGGTGCGCAACTCGCCCAGCGCGAGGACGTTGACGTCGTTGTCCACCCAGACCGGGGCGGCGAAGCGGCCGGCCAGCCGCTCGCGGACGGGGTAGCCGTCCCACCCCGGCATGATCGGCGGGGCGACGGGCCGCGAGGTGGCGAACTCGACGGGGCCGGGGACGCCCACCCCGACGCCCCACAGTGGCGGCGGGTCCGTCAGCCGGGCGAGCAGCCCCTCGACCAGCTCCTCGACCCGACCGAGCACCCCGTCCGGTCCGTCGGCGACGTCCACGGGCTCGTGGGTCTCCACGAGGACGTGACCGGAGAGGTCGGCGAGTCCCACGGCCATCCCGGTGGCGCCGATGTCGGCGCCGGCGACCAGGCCCGCCGCCCGCCGCAGCCGGAGCCTCCGCGGGGCACGGCCGCCGTTCGACGGAGCCAGCCCGTCCTGCGCGACGAGACCGGCCGCCTCCAGGTGGGCGACACGCTGGGCCACGACGGTCCGGCCGAGTCCGACCCGCTGGACGAGCCGGGGCTGGGTGATCCCCGGGGAGGTCCGGATGGCGTCGAGGACGGCGACGAGTCCGTCCGACCGGTCACCGGACACCGGCGACACCGCCCGGGCGGCCGGTGTCCACGTTCACGGACGCAGCGTAACGGAACTTCTACCTCTCTGCGGCAGAAGTTCGGGGCTACCCGACGGAACCCGTCCCGGTTCAGGCGGGGACGTGCCCGTCGAGTGCCGTGATCGTGGCCCCGCCGCTGCGGGCGTCGAGCACCGCCGGGAGGTGGTCGGGACTGAACAGCTCTCCCAGCGCGAACTCGACGGCGCCGGTGATCCCGGCGATCTCCTGGTCGAAGGCCGACGGCTCGATCCTCAGGTCCCGGGTCGCCGAGGGCAGGGCCAACCGGTAGATCTCCTCGCGGATCGCGGCCAGGACGTGGGCGCGCGCCCGGGCGACGCCTCCGCCGACCACCACCAGGTCGGGGTCGAACACGTTGACGAGGATCGCGAGACTGCGCCCGATCATGGTGGCGCTGCGGTGCAGGAGCGCACGGGCCGCGGCGTCCCCCCGGCCCGCGGCCTCGGTGACGTCGACCGGGCGGATCCGGCCGGTGCGGGCCAGGACCCGGGCGAGGGCGGGGCTCTGCGCCGTCTCGGCCAGTAGCCGGCCGTCGCGGACCAGGGCCGCACGCCCGGCGACCGCTTCCAGGCACCCCGTCCTGCCGCAGTGGCAGGCCACGTCGTCCGCGCCCGGTACCGGGACGTGGTCGATGCCGCCGGCGAGCCCGTGGGCGCCCCGGTGGATCCTGCCGTCGAGCACCACCGCGGCGCCGAGGCCGTAACCACCGCCCAGGTAGATCATGTGCCGCGAGCGCGCCGCGACCGGGTTGACCCTGCGCTCACCGAGAGCCGAGAGGTTGGTCCGGTTGTCCACCCAGACCGGGACCCCGAAGCGTTCGGCCAGCCGCTCCCTGATGGGGTGGCGGCTCCAGTCCGGGAGCGTCGGCATGGTGGCCGGTTCGCCGCTGTCGTAGGCCACCGGCCCGGGCATGCCGACACCGAAGGACCACAGGCTGCGGTGGGCGCCCACCTCGTCGACCAGCTCGGCGGCCAGCTGCTCGACGGCGCCGATGACGATCTCGGGTCCGTCGACGACGTCGATCTCCCGGTGGCGCGTCTCCAGCAGCGCGCCCGAGAGGTCGGCCACCCCGACCACGAGCTCGTTCGTGGCGATGTCCGCGCCGAGCACGTAGCCGGCCTCGCTGTGGAGACGCAGGCGGCGCGGCGCCCGGCCACCCGTGGAGGGCCCGAACCCGTCGGAGACGACGAGGCCGGCCGCCTCCAGCTCCGCGACCCGCTGCGCGACGACGCTCCGGCCGAGGCCCACCTGTTCCACGAGCATCGGCTGCGTGATGTCCGACGAGCTGCGGATGGCGCCGAGCACGGCGGCGAGGCCGGCGTAGCGGTCACTCGGCACGACTGCGTCTCCTCCCCTGTCCGGTCGCTCCCATCATCCGGCGCAAGTGCAGCACGGTGACGGCCCACCGGCACGAGATCGTCCCGAGGGGTCACCGGCGAGCGGTCGGGACCCCGTCAGCGGGACCGGCCCGCGTTGAGCCGGGCGGCCTGGCGCAGCAGGTGGTCGCGCTCGGCGAGGTCGGTCGCCCTCCCGGCCGCCTCGGCGTACAGCCGCGCCGCCGTCGCGAGGTCGCCGTCGCGCTCGTGCAGGTGCGCCGCGACCGCGGTGTGGCGGGGCAGCGAGTCGTCCAGCGCCGCCAGCTCCGCGAGGCCCGCGCGGGGTCCGTCGGCCTCGCCGACGGCCACCGCCCGGTTGAGCCGGACCACCGGGCTGCCGGTCAGGCGGACGAGTTCGTCGTACCACTCGACGATCTGCACCCAGTCGGTCTCCGCCGCGGTGGGCGCGTCCGCGTGCAGCGCCGCGACGGCGGCCTGGGCCTGGTACTCCCCCAGCCGGTCCCGGGCGAGGGCCGCCTGCAGGATCCCGATCCCCTCGGCGATCAGCCCAGTGTCCCACCGGCTCCGGTCCTGCTCGGCGAGCGGCACCAGGCTCCCGTCGGGCGCGGTCCGGGCGGCGCGCCGGGCGGAGTGGAGCAGCATGAGGGCGAGCAGCCCCTGCACCTCGGGGTGGTCGACCACGGCCGCGAGCTGCCGGGTGAGCCGGACGGCCTCGGCGGCGAGGTCGACGTCGCCGGAGTAGCCCTCGTTGAAGACCAGGTACAGGACGCGCAGCACGGTGGCGACGTCGCCCGGCCGGTCCAACCGCACGCCGGAGACGGTGCGCTTGGCCCGGCTGATGCGCTGCGCCATGGTCGCCTCGGGCACCAGGTAGGCCTGGGCGATCTGGCGGGTGGTCAGCCCGCCGACCGCCCGCAGCGTGAGCGCGACCGCCGACGACGGCGTCAGCGACGGGTGGGCGCACAGGAAGTAGAGGTGCAGCGTGTCGTCCGCGGCCGGCACGGGCCCGGGCGCGGGCTCCTCCTCCACGACGTCCTCGCGCCGGCGGCGGGCGGCGTCGGCGCGGGTCGCGTCGAGGAACCGGCGCCAGGCCACCGTCACCAGCCAGCCCTTCGGGTCCCGCGGCGGGTCGGCCGGCCAGGTGCGGACCGCCTCGACCAGCGCGTCCTGCACGGCGTCCTCGGCCGCCGCGAAGTCGGCTCCGCGGCGGACGAGGACGCCCAGCACGCCGGGGGTGAGGCTGCGGAGCAGGACCTCGTCCAGCGGGGCGGTCACTCCGTGATGGTGGGCGGTGCGCCCAGGAAGGGACGGACCTCGAGCCACTCGTGGATCGGCTGCCCGCCCGCCCCGGGGGCGGCCGACAGCTCCCCGGCCAGCTCGACGGCGCGCTCCTGGCTGTCGACGTCGATGACCATCCAGCCGGCGATGAGGTCCTTGGTCTCGGGGAACGGGCCGTCGGTGACCGGCGGGCGGCCCTCGCCGTCGTACCGGACCCACAGCCCCTCCGGGGAGAGCGCCTGGCCGTCGACGAACTCGCCGGTCCCCTCCAGCCTGGCCGCGAAGTCCTCCATGTACTGCACGTGGGCGGAGATCTCCTCCGGCGTCCACTTCTCCATGGGGACGTCGTTCACCGCCGCCGGGGCTCCGCGGTAGTGCTTGAGCAGCAGGTACTTGGCCATCGTGGTCTCTCCTCGGTGCCGGTGCGGCCCATCCTGGCCGCTCGCACCCCGGGGACGGAGCCGGTCCCGCGTTCTCGACACCGCCGTCCGGATCTCCTGGCGCCGGACGGCGGGTCACGCGCCGACGAACTCCCGGAGCCCGACGCCGTGCTCCCGCGCGAGCAGCTCGGCCGCCTTCTCGCCGATCATGATCGTGGCGGCGTTCGTGTTGCCGCTGACCACGTTCGGCATGACGCTCGCGTCCGCGACGCGCAGCCCGCCGACGCCGAGCACGCGCAACCGCGGATCCACGACCGACCCGATCCGGCAGGTGCTCGTCAGGTGGTAGACGGTGAACGAGTAGTGGCGCGCCAGGTCGGCGATCAGCTCGTCGCTCGGGACGTCGCCGCGGGTGTGACCGTGCGTCTCGGCCAGCCGCCGCGGCACCAGGAGGTCGCCGACCTCGTGCTCGCGCCTCATCCGGTCCACGACGTCGAGCGCCCGGCGCACCACCGCCGTCATCACGGCCACGTCGTGCGGGTCGGTGAGGTAGTTCATCCGGATGTCGGGCGCGGCCAGCGGATCGGCGCTCGCCAGGCGGACCTCGCCCTCGCTGTGCGGCTGCACCGGGTTCGCGAGCACGAAGAGGTTCTCGGCGGTCGGCGACAGGTCGACGGCCGGGTCGTCGAAGTACTCCGCCGCGTCGACGTGCAGGCAGGAGTCCCAGATGTCGACGGAGTAGCCACACACGAACACGGCGATCTGCGCGTCGTGGGTGTGCTCGTCCCCGAGGCCGGTCGAGAACCAGGCACCCGCGTCGTAGAGCGACGAGGACACCAGCCCGCTGCCGGTCGTGGACCACTCGGTGAGCTGGCGCTCCGCCTCCGCCTTCAGCTCCTGCAGCTCCGGCGGCAGGGACGCGTCGTCGGCCGGGTCGGCCGGCAGTGGACCGGCCGGCGCCCGCAGTGCGTCCGGCCCCAGGGCCACGCCCACACCGGCCATCGAGACGCCCAGCCCCGGCGCCGGGTGCATCAGGCCCACCTGCAGGTGGTCCTTGAGGTGGCGGCCCACCTCGGGTGCGTCGACCAGGCACCGGACGCCGAGCGACTCCAGCTGCCCGCGCGGCCCGACGCCCGAGAGCATGAGCAGCTGCGGGGACCCGACCGCGCCGGCGCTGAGGACCACCTCGCGCGCAGCGTCGACCACCTCGGTGGTGCCGGCGGCCGTGACGTACTCGACACCGGTCGCCCGCAGGGCACCCGGCTCGCCCGAGAGGAGCACCCGGGTGGCCTGGGCGTGCGTGATCACCGTCAGGTTCGGCCGCTGCTCGGCCTCGCCCTCGAGGAACGCGTGGTAGGTGCTCGAGCGCCTGCCCTGCTTCGTGGTCGTCTGGAACAGCGAGACGACGCCGGCCGGGCCACCCCGGTCGCGGCCGTTGTAGTCACCGAGCGGGATGCCGGCGGCGACCGCGGCCTCGACGAACGCCTGCGCCCCCGGCAGCACCGGGCTGCGCACCGACACGCCGAGCGGCCCCTCCGTGCCGTGGGCAGGCAGGTCGAGTGGGAGGGCCTCGCTCGGCACCAGCCCCTCGCTCTTCCGGAAATAGGGCAGGACCTCCGCGAAGCTCCAGCCGTCGGCGCCGCCGGCGGCCCAGGCGTCGAAGTCACCCGGGTGGCCGCGCACGTAGGCCATGTAGTTGATGCCCGACGAGCCGCCGAGCATGCGGCCGCGGGGCACCATCATCCGGCCGCCTCGCAGCCCCTTGCCGCAGGCGCCCGCGTCGGCGGTGAGCATCCAGTCGGTCTCGGGGTCCGCCTGCAGGACCGGGCAGGCGGCCGGCACCAGCTCGACCGCCGGCGGCCGGTCCCCGGCCTCGATCAGCGCCACCCGGACGTCCGGGTCCTCCGACAGCCGGGATGCGATCACCGCTCCGGCAGAGCCACCGCCCACGACGACGAAGTCCACGCTGCCCGCCATCGCGCGACGGTAGTACCGGCACCCGGACGTCGACAGTGCGTTCGGCCACGGGACCCGCACCCGCGACCGGGCAGGACGCGCTGCGGCGCGGCGCCGGTCCTGAGCCCGGACCACGCCGTCACCCTCCTGGACGCCGGCGCCGTGGTCCTCGCCCTCGCCCTGCACGACCAGGCGGAGCCCGCCCGCGCCGGGCCGGGACGTCCTGCACCGCAGCCGCGGCGTGTGCGGCCCTGACGACGTCGTCACCCCGTGCGCCGCCGCGGTCCTGGCCGTCGCTCCGTGCGGCTGGGGTCGAGGAGGCCGGCGGCGGGAACGCACCCCCGGGCCCGTCCGCGGAGGGCAGGGCCGGGGAGCCGCCGCCGGACGGGCGCCCGGAGCGGGGGTCAGCGGGCGGGGTCGACCACTGTCATCCCGGCGACGGTCGCCCGGTCGAACCCCGGCAGCAGGGCCGCCGCCTCGTCGAGGCCGATGGTCCGCTCGACCAGCCGCTGCGGCTGCAGCGAGCCCTGCTCGACGAGCGCCATCATGGCCGGGTAGTCCGACGCGGCCATGCCGTGGCTGCCCAGCAGGTCCAGCTCCCAGCCGATCACCCGGGCCATCGGGACCCGAGGATGACCGTCGACCGGCGGCAGCAGCCCGACCTGCACGTGGCGCCCCCTGCGGCGGAGGCTCAGGACCGAGTCGGCGCAGGTCTGCTCGCTCCCCACGGCGTCGACGGCGACGTGGCTGCCGCCGGAGGTCAGCTCCGCGACGGCGGCCGGGACGTCGCGGCCGTCGGCCCGCACCGTGTGCTCCGCGCCGAGAGCGGCGGCCACGGCGAGGGCCTCGGGGTTGCGGTCCACCGCGACCACCCGGGCCCCCAGCGCGCGGGCGATCGCCACCGCGCTCAGGCCGACGCCACCCGCACCCACCACGGTGACCCACTCCCCCTCGCCGACCCGCGCGCGGGCGACCAGGGCGCGGTAGGCCGTGGCGAACCGGCACCCCAGGCTCGCCGCGCTCGCGAAGTCCACCCGGTCGGGGATGCGCACCAGGTTGGTGTCCGCCGCGTGCAGGGCGACGTACTCGGCGAAGGACCCCCAGTGGGTGAAGCCCGGCTGCTGCTGGTCCGGACAGACCTGCGCCTCCCCGGCCCGGCACCACGCGCAGCGGCCGCAGCCGCAGACGAACGGGACGGTCACCCGGTCACCGGCCCGCCAGCGGGTGACCTCGGCCCCGACCTCGACCACCACCCCGGCGAGCTCGTGCCCGGGCACGTGGGGGAACGCGATCTCGTCGTGCCCGGCCCAGGCGTGCCAGTCGCTGCGGCACATCCCGGTGGCCATCACCCGCAGCACCACGCCGCCGGGCGGGGCCGGAGGCTCGGGCACCTCCCGCACCCGGGGGCGGGCCCGGACCGAGTCGACCACGACGGCGCGCACCGGCACATGCTGTCAGGCGTCGCGCCAGAACCCGGTGAGCCGCCCGGTGAGCGCCCTGCCCTGGTCGGGGGCCGCCCGGGCGGCGGGCGGACGCAGCGACAGGTCCATCGCGTTCGCGCCGGAGGTCGCCGGGCCGGCGGTGGTCCTCGTCCCGGCCGAGGGAGGGACCGGCGGACCGTGGATGACCGCTCGCGGCGACGGTAGGAACGACGCAGCACCGACGAGGGAGGCGACGTGATCGACCGGGCCGGGCTGGCGGAGTTCCTCCGCCGCCGTCGGGAGGCGCTGCAGCCGGAGGACGTCGGCCTCCCCCGCGGGCCGCGGCGCCGGACGAGCGGGCTGCGGCGCGAGGAGCTCGCCGTCCTCTGCCACATGTCCACCGACTACTACGCCCGGCTGGAGCAGGAGCGCGGGCCGCAGCCGTCGGAGCAGATGGTGGCCGCGATCGCGCAGGGCCTGCACCTCACGCTCGACGAGCGTGACCACCTGTTCCGGCTGGCCGGCCACCGCCCGCCCGCCCGCGGGGCCGACGGCGAGCACGTCGGCCCCGGCCTGCTGCGGATCCTCGACCGGCTCGGCGACACCCCGGCGGAGATCGTCACGGAGCTGGGCGAGACGCTGCGGCAGACCCCGCTCGCCGTCGCGCTCACCGGCGACGCGACCCTGCGCCCCGGGCCGGCGCGCAGCCTCGGCTACCGGTGGTTCACCGATCCCGCCGCGCGGGCGCTGCACGCCCTGGAGGAGCACGCGTTCCTGTCCCGGCTCTACGCCTCGGGTCTGCGCGAGCTGGTCACCCTGCGCGGCCCCGGCTCGCGGGCCGCGCGCCTCGCCGAGCTGGCGCTCGCCCGCAGCGAGGAGCTGCGGCGGCTGTGGGACGCGCACGAGGTCGGCATCCGCCCGCGCGAGGTCAAGCGGTTCGTCCACCCCGTCGTCGGCCCGCTGGAGCTGGCCTGCCAGTCGCTGGTCGACCCCGACCAGTCGCACCGGCTGCTCGTGTACACCGCCGTCCCGGGCAGCGAGAGCGCCGAGCGGCTGCAGCTGCTGGCCGTCCTCGGCACCGCCGCGGCGCCCGCGGACCGGGCCGTCCCCGGCTGAGCGGGGACGGCCCGGGACGGTCAGCGCGGGAGGGGGCGCACCCCGTCGGGCGCGGCCGCGGGGAAGGACACCCCCGTCAGCCGCTCGGACAGGCGCCACATCCGCTCGGCGTCCCCGGCACCGCGCATCGCGCGGTAGGGCTCCTGCTCCGCGGGAGCGCCGGCGGTGGAGCCGGGACCGTCCGGGCCGTAGAACCGGCCGCCGCCGTCCGGCGCGGTCGCGGCGAGCAGGGCCGGCAGCGCCGCGCTCTCCACGGTGCCGGCGAGGCCCAGCCGCGACAGCACGCGGATGAGCCGCACGCCGGTGGTGTCCCGGGCGCGGCCGACCTCCGGCCGGGCCGCGAGCAGACTGGTCGGCGCGATCCCGGGGTGGGACAGGTCGCTGGTGATCCCCCAGCCGCCGGCGGCGCTGCGCCGTTGCAGCTCCAGGGCGAACAGGCCGACGGCGACCTTCGACTGGGCGTAGGCCCGCTGCCCGTCGTAGGTCCGCTCCCAGTTCGGGTCGTCCCAGTTCACCGCTCCGCGGCGCGCCGCCACGCTGGTCTGCGAGGTCACCCGCGCCCGGCCGGCCCGCAGCAGCGGCAGCAGCGCGGCGGCGAGCGCGACGTGCCCCAGGTGGTTGGTGCCGAACTGCAGCTCGAAGCCGTCGGCCGTGGTCCGCCGGTCCGGCGGCCGCATGACGCCGGCGTTGGCGACGAGCAGGTGCACCGGCCGCCTCTCGGCCCGGAGCGTCTCGCCGAGCGCGGCGACGGAGGCGAGGGAGGACAGGTCGAGGTCGCGCAGGGAGACGTCGGCGTCCGGGACCTGCGCGCGGATCCGGGCGACCGCGGCCTCGCCCTTGCGCGGGTTGCGGACCGGCAGGACCACCTCGGCGCCGGCCGCAGCGAGCCGGCGGGCCAGCACGAGGCCGACGCCGTCGCTGCCTCCCGTGACGACGGCGCGGCGGCCGGTGAGGTCGGGGACGGGGACGTCGGGGCGGGAACGCGGCATCGGGTGCTCCTCGGGTCGTGGGGACCCCAGCCTCACCGCGCGAGGCGCCCGTGTTCAGGGACGGCCGATCCGCGGATCGCCGGTCCCCGGCCGCGGCGACGCCGGCCGGGACGCACCACGCCCCGGCGGGCCGGCGCGGCTCCCGTCCGGTGCCAGGACGCAAGCCGCCGCCGCTGCGCCCGGGACGCCACGGCTGCTCCTCCACGGGACCGAAGACGGTCAGGAGCAGCCGTCCCGACCAGGTCCGCGCCGGCCCCGACCAGGTCCGCGGTCGTGGCCCCGGGATCGGGGACCTCGAACGCGACGCGGATCCGGGCCGGGACGCGGTGGCCCACCTCGACCTCGTCGGTGTACTCGGCGTGGCGGTACTCGGCGTGGCGCGGGTCGTTGATCTCCGGCGTCGCCCGGCCGGCGTCGAGGATGACGACGGGGCCGCCGTCGGCTTCGCGGGCCTCCTGCTCGGGCAGCCCCCGCACGTCGCGGAGGAAGCGGACCGCGGCCCCGTGGTCCGTCGCGGTGACCACCAGGCGGTGTCCGGTGACCCGGTGCCCCTGCTCCGTCATGGGGTCTTCCCGGCCGCGGTGGCGGTGTGCCGCGGGAGGTCATCGTGTCGCATGCGGACGAGCCGGCCCAGGTGCCGGCTCCTGCCGCCGGCGATCGGGGTCGCACCGCCAGCGACGTGCCGTCGGCTCCGGGGGCCCCGCCGGCCCGGGTGCGTGGAGGATGGCTCGATGCTGGTCACCGAGGACCGGGACGGCGTCGCCGTCCTGCGCATCGAGCACGGCCGGGTCGGCGCCCTGGACGTGGAGCTGCTGGACGCCCTGACCGAGGCCGTCACCGCGTCCGACCGGGCGCTGGTCGTCACCGGCACCGGCTCGTCGTTCTCCGCCGGGGTGGACCTGCGCCGGATCCTCGACGGCGGCCCGTCCTACACCGAGCAGCTCCTGACGGCGCTGTCCCGGACCTTCCGCGCCGTGTTCGACCACCCGCGGCCGACGGTCGCGGCGGTCAACGGGCACGCGATCGCCGGCGGCTGCGTGCTCGCCCTGGCGTGCGACCTGCGGCTGATGTCGGCCGGGCGGATCGGGTTGACCGAGCTGGCGGTCGGTGTCCCCTTCCCGACCGCCGCCCTGGAGATCACCCGGCACGCGCTCGGCTCCCGCGCCGGCCGGGTGCTGCTCGGCGCGCAGGCCGTGGACCGCGAGCGGGCGCTCACCCTGGGGATGGTCGACGAGCTCCCCGAGCCCGGCGACCTGCTGCCGCGGGCGGTCGCGCTGGCCAGGGAGCTGGCCGCCCGGTCGCCGGAGTCCTACCGGCTGGCCAAGGACGCGCTCCACCGCCCGGTGACCGCGGCGATCGAGGCGACCGCCGGCGGTGACGCGGCCGTCCTCGCCGGCTGGACCGCCGACGACACCCGGCGGCGGATCGAGGCCGCGCTCGCGGCGCTGGCACGGCGCTGACCGCCGGCCCATCGCTGCTGGGCCGTGGTGCTCCAGTTCCGTGGGATCCGCGGTCGCTCGTTCCTCGTCGCCGGCGATGACGGACGTGAGCGGACGCCGGCGCCCTGCCACGGACACGCCCGCACCTGCGACCAGCACGGCGGACACCCCGGGCGGCTGCCGACACCCCGGCCCGCCGGATCGCCACCGCTGGTCCACGCCGGAGCGGACGCGGCCAGGGACTGGCGTCGGGTCGACGTGCGAGCGAGGGCCCGGCGTCCCCTCGGTGTGCCGGACGACCGGAACCGGCCTGGTCCTCCCGTTCCGTTCACCAGGGCGGCGACGGCCGAGGCCCGGCACGGCACCTCGAACCACATCACGGCCGGCCCGCCTCGTCCGACGGCGTCGGCCCAGGAGAGGACTCCCCGACGTCCCGGCCCGGGCGGACGGGCCGCGAACGCTCTCCCGTCAGACGCGCAGGCTGGTCATGCCACCGTCGACGCGGAGGACGGTGCCGGTGGTAGAGGCGGCGAGCGGGGAGGCGAGCGACGCGATCGCGTGCGCGACCTCCTCGGCGGTCACCAGGCGGCCCAGCGGCTGGCGGGCCCGCAGCGCCGCGGCGGCCGCGGCCGGGTCCTCGGCGGCGGCGAGCAACCGGCCGACCCACGGGGTGTCGGCCGTGCCGGGCGCGACGGCGTTGACCCGGATCCCCTCCTGCACGTGGTCGGCGGCCATGGCCAGCGTGAGCGCGAGGACCGCTCCCTTGCTGGCGCTGTAGAGCGCCCGCTGCCGGACGCCGAGGAACGCAACGGCCGAGCACGTGTTGACCACGGCCGCGTGCTGCGACCGCCGCAGGTGCGGCAGGGCGGCACGGGTGACCCGGGCGATGCCGGTGACGTTGACGTCGAGCACGCGTGCCCACTCGGCGTCGTCGTTCTCGCCCACGTGCCCGGTCGCGCCGATGCCGGCGTTGTTGACCAGCACGTCCAGGCCGCCGAGCTGCTCGGCCACCGTCGCGACCGCGGCGTCGACGGCGGCGGGATCGGTGACGTCGCACGGCACGGCGAGCACGCCCTCCGGGGCCGCGTCGGTCGCGCGGTCGAGGACCGCGACGCGGGCGCCGCGCTCCTGCAGCAGCCGGGCGGTGGCCGCCCCGATGCCACTGCCGCCGCCGGTGACGACGGCGACGAGCCCGTCGAACTCGGCCATGTCAGCTCCTCCTGAGTAGGGCACATGAGGGTGGCAGATGGGCCTGTCCGCGCCTCCCACGTGTGGCGGCGCCGGCTGGCTGGAGTCACGCTCAGGCAGGCGGTTCGGAGCAGGGGTACTCGTGGAGCTCGGTGAACCGGCCGTCCTGCAGCCGGTACAACGTCACCATGCGGATCCGGAGGCGTCGACCGTCCTCCCGGTACGTGGCCTCCCACAGGTACTCGGCAGCAACCCGGTCAGCCACCGCGAAGGCGTCTACGAGGGTGTAACGGCGTTCGCTCAGCAGCCCTGACACCCCTCGCACCGCAGCCTCGAGCTCTGTCCGGCCGCCGCTCCGGCCGCTGGGGAAGAAGGGTGTCGGGGCTTCCACCCACCGCACGTCCGGTGCGTGGAACTCGCCGAACACCCGCAGGGTCCGGGCCGCTGTCTCCTCGGCGCTCAGACCGGCCGTGGCCGCTGCGTTGTAGGCCGCCACCATGCGCTCGATGGTCTCGAGGTTGGACTCCGCCTGCGTCATGCCGGGGTGCTACCCGGCAGCCCTGCCGGGTCCTCGTCGGGGAGGACCCACGTCATCACTCTCATCTGCCGGGCTCAGATCCTCGTGGGGTCGACGTGGATCTTGGGTCCCGGGCCGGCGCCCTCGACGCGCTCCCCCGCCAGCACGGCGCCGACCTGGTCGAGGCCCACGGTGGCGGCCACGAGCGGGCGGGGGTCGACCGCGCCGCTCGCGTAGGCGGCGATGGTGTCGGCCAGTCCCGGGGAGGCGGACAGGACGCCGACCGCGGTGACGTCCTCCAGCACCAGCGTGCGGGTGTCGATGCGGCTGGGGCTGCCGGCCAGGCCGATGTAGACCACCCGGCCGGCCGGCTCGACCAGGTCCAGCGCCAGGGCCGGGAGGTGCGCGGCGTTGGACGCGTCGACGACGGCGTCGAACGGCAGGTCCGGCAGGGTGTCCTCGGTGCAGGTGTGCGCGAAGCCGAGGTCGCGGGCGAAGGCGAGCGACTCCTCGGTGCGGCCCATCAGGTGCACGTCGGCACCACCGGCGCGCAGGAACATCGCCGTCAGCAGCCCGATCGCCCCCGGCCCGAGCACCAGCGCCCGGTCCCCCGGGCCGACCGCTGCCGCCTGCGCGGCGCGCAGCGCGTTGCCGCCCGGCTCGACCAGCGCGCCGAGCACCGCGTCCACCGCGCCGGGCAGGGGGTGCAGCGACCGGGCGGGGACGGCGAGCTGCTCGGCCAGCGCCCCGGGACGCCCGCCGCGGATGCCCACCTCCTGCCGCTGCGCGCAGACGTGCTGGTGTCCCCTGCGGCAGCGGCGGCAGGTCCGGTCGCCGAGCATGGTGTCGCCCGTGACCCGCCGGCCGACCCAGGACGGGTCGACGCCGCCGCCGACGGCGGAGACGGTGCCGGCCCACTCGTGGCCCAGCCGCATCGGATAGGCGGCGTGCCCCTGGTGCAGGTAGGCCATCTCGCCGGTGAAGAACTCCACGTCGGTGCCGCAGACGCCGACCCGTTCGACGTCGACGACCACCTCCCCGGGCACCGCCACCGGCGCCGGGACCTCCTGCACCTCGGCCCGTCCCGGGCCGGTGACGACGAGGGCCCGCACGGTCGATGCGCTCACCGGGGGGCGAGCACGCGCTGTCGCTGGCGGCCCAGTCCCGTGATGCCGAGCTCCACCACGTCCCCCGGCTGCAGCCAGACCTGCGGGGACAACCCCATGCCGACGCCGGGCGGGGTGCCGGTGTTGATCAGGTCCCCGGGCTCCAGCACCATGAACTGGCTCAGGTGGTGCACGACGAACCACGGGTCGAAGACCATCGTCCTCGTGTTGCCGGTCTGCCGGCGGACGCCGTTCACGTCCAGCCACATGTCGAGGTCCAGGACGTCGTCGATCTCGTCCGGGGTGACCAGCCAGGGGCCGGCGGGGTTGAACGTCTCGGCGGACTTGCCCTTGGTCCACTGCCCGCCGCGCTCCATCTGGAAGGCGCGCTCGCTGACGTCGTTGACGACGCAGTAGCCGGCGATGGCGTCGCGGGCGTCCTCGACCGCGTCTAGGTAGCTGGTGCGCCGGCCGATGACGACGCCGAGCTCCACCTCCCAGTCGGTCTTGGTGGAACCGCGCGGGATGCGCACGTCGTCGTCCGGGCCGATGAGCGTGTTCGGGGACTTGGTGAACAGGATCGGCTCGGCGGGCACCGCCTGGCCGGTCTCGGCGGCGTGGTCGCGGTAGTTCAGCCCGATGCACAGGATCTGGTGCGGCCGGGCGATCGGCGCGCCGATCCGCTCGCCGGCGAACCGGGACACCCGGCTGGCGGCCGCCCGCTCGGCGACGACGGGGCGGATCCGGTCGAGGCCGCCACTGCCGAGGAACGCCTCGTCGACGTCGCGGACGACGTCGGAGAGGTCCACGTAGGTGGCGTCGTCGATGCGGGCGACGGGCTTCTCGGCGCCGGGCGCGCCGATGCGCATGAGGTGCACGGGCGGGGACTCCAGGGGTCGTCGGAGGTGACCGCGGAGGTCAGGGGCGTGTCCGGGTCGCCGGGCGGACGCCGGGCACCCGGTCGGAACCGACGAGCCGGCTCTCGCCGAGCCGGGCCCCGCTGCCCGTGCCGGGTGCTGTCGTTCCCGCGGCGGGGTGGTTACCGTCCATCGGGTTCCAGAAGCTAGACCGTCGGGTCGACAGTCGGAAGGCGGACGGCCGTGGAGCTCCGGAGCGCCCAGTGGTACGCGGGGGACGACCGCAACGCCTACATCCACCGCGCGTGGATGCGCCGCGGTGTACCGGGCGACGCGTTCGACCGGCCGCAGATCGCCATCGCGAACACCGCCTCGGACCTGACGCCGTGCAACGCGCACCTGACCGAGGTCGCCGCGTCGGTGCGGAACGGCGTCCACGAGGCCGGGGGCATCCCGCTGGAGCTCCCGGTGGTGTCGCTGGGTGAGACGCAGGTGCGGCCGACGGCGATGCTGTGGCGGAACATGGCCGCGATGGCCACGGAGGAGATGCTCCGGGCCAACCCGATCGACGGCGTCGTGCTGCTCGGCGGCTGCGACAAGACCATCCCGTCGCTGCTCATGGCCGCCGCCTCGGTCGACCTGCCCGCCGTCGTCGTCCCCGGCGGGCCGATGCTGACCGGCACCTTCCGCGGCGTGCCGCTGGGCTGCGGCACGGACGTGTGGCGGCTGTCGGAGGAGGTCCGGGCCGGGACGCTGTCCCAGGAGGCGTTCACGCGCTCGGAGTCGTCGATGATCCGCAGCCGCGGTCACTGCAACACGATGGGCACCGCCTCGACGATGGCGCTGGTCGCCGAGGCGCTGGGCACCGTCGTCCCCGGCCTCGCCGGCACCCCGGCCGCCGACAGCCGGCTGCTGGAGGCCGCGCACGGCACCGGCCGGCTGGCGGTGGAGATGGTCGCCGCCGACCGCCGTCCGTCCACGTTCCTGACGAAGGCGTCGTTCGCGAACGCGATCGTGGCGCTGGCCGCGATCGGCGGGTCCACCAACGCCGTCGTCCACCTGCTCGCGATCGCCGGGCGGCTCGGCGTCGACCTGACGCTGGAGGACTTCGACCGGATCGGCTCCGGCGTCCCGGTGCTGGTCGACCTGCTGCCGGCCGGCCGGTTCCTGATGGAGGACCTCCACCGCGCCGGCGGGCTGCTCGCCGTCCTCGGCGAGGTCCGCGACCTGCTGGACCCGACCGCGCTCACCGTCACCGGCAAGCCGCTGGTCGAGCACCTCGACGACGCACCGATCTGGGACCCGGAGGTCATCCGGCCGCGCCGCGAGCCGCTGGTCGAGCACGGCGGCATCGCCGTGCTGCGGGGCAACCTCGCGCCCTCCGGTGCGGTGATCAAGCCGGCGGCCGCCTCCCCCCACCTGCTCAGGCACCGCGGCCGGGCGGTGGTGTTCGACTCGATCGAGGACCTGCACGCCCGGCTGGACGACCCCGGCCTCGACGTCGACGCCGACTCCGTCCTCGTGCTGCGCGGCTGCGGGCCCAGGGGCTACCCCGGCATGCCGGAGGTGGCCAACACGCCCATACCGAGGAAGCTGCTGGAGCAGGGCGTGCGCGACATGGTCCGCGTCTGCGACGGCCGGATGTCGGGCACCGCCTACGGCACCGTCGTCCTGCACGTCGCCCCGGAGGCCGCCGCCGGCGGGCCGCTGGCGCTGGTCCGCACCGGCGACGTCATCAGCCTCGACGTCGGGGCCCGGCGCATCGACGTCGAGGTCCCCGACGACGAGCTGGCGGCCCGCACGCCGGACCAGGCCACCGTGGACGGCTTCGCGAACCCCCGGCGCGGCTGGGAGCGGCTCTACGTCGACCACGTGCTGCAGGCCGACACCGGCGCCGACCTGGACTTCCTCGTCGGCTCCAGCGGCTCCCGGGTCAGCCGCGAGTCGCACTGACCGCCGCACCTCTCGAACGGCCCTGCTCCGCACTGTGGGCCGACAGGATGCGAACCTGCGCCCCCTCGCCCCCGGCCACCTGCGTGGGGTCCACGCTCGTTCGCCTCGAGTCGTCCGCGTGGATCGACGACGGGGCACGTACGTCCCACCTCCCGCTCACCCGCCCTCGTCCGAGGCTGGTTGCTGCACCCGTCGCCACGGGTCCCCCGGCGGTCGCGCGTGTCGCCGTGCGGATCCGGGCGGGAGCGGAGATCGAGGACTCAGCGACCGCCGACAGCTCGGCTGAGGTCGGTGCGGGAGCCGTGACGACGGTGGCCGGCGACCCGCTGACGCGGCGCGGCCGGGGCTGCGGGGATGAGCACGCGGGGTCGACGGGGTGGGAGCCGCCTCGCGCGGTCTCCGTCACCCGCAGGTCCGCGTCCCTGTCGCTGGGGTGTGCGCCCCCGATGGACGCCCGCGCCACGACGAAGGGGCCGCTCGTCGTCCGAGAGCGCGTGCGCCAGGGCCGTCAAGCTCCGTCGAGGAGGGCGCGTGCGGCGACGAGTTGTGGGGTGTCGAAACCCTCCGTGAAACCGTCGTACGCGGCGCGAAGGTCGGCGAGTGCCTCGTCGCGACGAGGGGTCGAACGTCGTAGGGTCGCGAGTCGCGTCGCCGCAATGAGATGGATCATCCGCGCGCCGTACGCTTCCGCGGATGCCGCGGCGCGCTCGAACAGCTCTTCGGCGGCGGAGACGTCGGCGACCGGGGACGCGAGGAGCAGGTCTCCCCACAGGATGTCGAGCTGCGGGTCCTGGAGGCCCTGGCTCCACACCGTGGACACCGCCTCCTCCACGAAGGCCGCGCCACGCTCCGGCTGACCGGCCATCAGGCACCCAGCCGCTCGGACCATGAGCAGGCTGCTCCAGAAGACCGGCGGGGTCGACAGTCCCTCGTAGAGGCCGAAGCCGCGCTCGACGTCGGCGAGTCCCTCGTCCCGCTCTCCGAACCCTATTCGTGCAGTTCCGCGCATGACGAAGGCCAGTGCCCGCCAGATCGGGTAGTCCTGCGCCTCGGCGATCCGCAGCAGCTCCCCGGCGTACTCGGCCACGCGCGCGAGGTCCTGCTGGCCGAGCGCCGCGAACGACGCGTGGAAGTAGGCGTAGGCCAGCGAGTAGGGATGTCCGATCTGCCCCGCGAGCTCGATCCCCCGCTCGATGCGCACCTCGGCACGGTCCGGGAAGCCCGCTTCCCAGAGCAGCAACCCGGAGACGACGTAGGCGACCACCCCGGGGTTCGGACCGACGCGGAACTGCACCCGGGACGTCCGCTGCTCGAGGAAGTGCTCGATGGATTCGTCGAGGTGTCGCAGGCTCCCGGTGAGGTCCTCCGTCGCGACGGCACCGACGACGAGGTGCGCATCGGCCAGCAGGGCGGGCTCCCGGTTCTGCTCGGCCAGAGCCAACAGCTCACGCCCCACGGCAGCACCGCGCTCGAAGTCGGCCCGGAGCAGGTGCAGCGTCGCCACGGTCCGGAGCACCGAGAAGCGTTGAGGCACACCACCCGCAGCATCCGACCGATCGAGGGCGGCTCGGATGCGCCGCTCGACCTCGGCCGTGTAGCCGCTGACGGCGATCATCGACCGAGCCAGGCTCGTCTCCACGGCGATCTCATCCCGGATCCGCTCCGGCGTCTCCGGCTGGACGGACAGCACAGCGAGGAGGTCGCTCCCCAGCTCCACCGCCCCTCGGTAGTTGCCACGCGCGTCGTAGTAACCCCACAGCGGTTCCAGCAGGTCGTTGAGCCGCGCGACGGCGCCCTCGCGGACCCAGTAGGACCAGGCCGCCCGGAAGTTGCCGAGCTCCAGGGACAGCGCGGCCAGCACCTCGGCTCGATCGGCGTGACCGGACGGGCTCCCCCACGCGCGCGCCTGCTCCGTGTAGTGCTCAGCGTGAGCGCGACGTGCGGCCGCCGCGACGTCCGGCCAGGACGCGAGCTGCTCGGCCGCGTAGTTGCGGATGGTGTTGAGCATGGACAGACGGGGCCGACCATCGCCTGCCTGGGTGCTGCGCACGAGGTTCTTGTCCACCAGCGAGCCCAGGCTCTCGACGACGTCGAGCCCGCCGAGGCTCGGCACACGCCCGATGACCGCCTCCACATCGGCCAGGCGGGCCCCAGCGAACACCGACAGCACGCTCAGCACGGCACGGTCCGCATCGCGGAGCAGCTCGGTGCTCCACTCGATGGCGCGACGAAGCGTCTGCTGGCGCTCCGGGAGGTCGCGCGGCCCGCCCCGGAGCTCGTCCAGCTGCAGGTCGAGGCGTGCGCGCAACTCGTCGACCGCGAAGAGCCTCACTCGCGCCGCGGCGAGCTCGATGGCCAGAGGCAGGCCGTCCAGCAGCCGGCAGATGGCCGCCACGTCGGTGGCGTTCTCGTCGGTCAGTCCGAACCCCGTGACCACGGCAGCAGCTCGCTGGACGAACAGGCGCACGGCCTCGGATGCCTCCGCCTCCCCGACCGTCACCGTCTCTCGCTCCGGTAGCGACAGAGGAGGGACCGCGAAGAGGGCCTCACCGCGCACCCGCAGCGACTCCCTGCTCGTGACCAGCGCCGTGAGGTGCGGACAGTGCTGGAGCAGGTCACTGAGACCGGTGGCCGCCTCGGCCACCTGCTCGAAGTTGTCCAACACCAACAACATCCGGGCGGTGCGCAGACCGCGTCGGAGCGCCTCCAGCGGTTCGTCCTCGGTCACGCCGGGAAGCGACACGGTCCGGACGATGGCGGCGAAGACCTGTTCCGGTTCGTGCTCCACGCTCAGGTCCACGAAGAACACGCCGTCACGGAAAGCGGCGACGACGTCGGAGGATGCCTCGAGCGCCAGTCGTGTCTTGCCGATGCCTCCCGGGCCGGTGAGGGTCACGAGCCGTGTCTCGACGTCGGTCAGCAGGGACGTGAGGGCCGCGAGTTCACGACCGCGGCCCAGCAGCGTTCCGGTCGGGGACGGCAGCCGCTGACCTACCTCCAGGGTGTGCAGCGGCGGGAAGTCGGTGGGTAGCCCGGCGATGTCGAGCTGGTACAGCACCTCTGGCTGAGGGAAGTCCTTCAACCGGTAGTCGCCGAGCCGGCGCAGGGCGCTGCCTCCGGGAAGCGCCCGAGCCAGAAGAGCCGCGGTTGCCTCCGACAGCACCACCTGTCCGCCCGAGGCGGCCGCCGCGATCCGCGCCGCCTGGTGCACGGAAAGGCCCACGTATCCGTCCTCGGTGGCCATGACCTCGCCGGTGTGCAGCCCCATCCGCACCAGGACGCGTTGGCGATCAGGCCAACGGTGCGCCGCGAGCGACCGTTGGCCCTGAGCCGCCGCCGCCGCTGCCTGTCCGGCCGTGGGGAAGGCGACGAAGAACGCATCTCCCTGGGTGTCCACCTCATGGCCACCGTGCGCGGTGAAGGCTGCCCGGAGCAGACATCGGTACTCCGCGAGCGCATCCGCATAGCCCAGCGCGTCCTCGCGCAGCAGCCTCGTCGACCCGGCGATGTCCGTGAAGAGAAAGGTGACCGTTCCCGTGGGAAGCACATCGACCTCCGGCCGCGTCCCCGCACCCGAAGTCAAACACGGGTATCACTCGCCGAGGAAGGTCTCGGCGCCAGCGACACCGAGGGCGGCTCTCGCCACCGGGGCGCCCGGAGGGCCCACTCGAACCGGTGCCGTCCCGGCCCGACCCGCTCCGGCCGCGCCCCCTCCTGCGGCAGGGTGATGACGGCGGTGGTCCCGGTCGGGACGGCGACGTCGACGGTGAGCCGGCCGCCCTCCCGACGCCAGGCGACCGCCGCGCGGCCGTACGACGTGAGGTGGGCGGTGGACGCGGAGGTCAGCCGGCCGCCGGGCCGGGGGCTGTACCCCGTGACCATGGGGGCCACGACGATCCCCGAGTGCCCTCGACGAGGTGTCGGGGATCCTCGGCCGCGCGTCGATCGCCACCGCCCGCGACGTCTCCGGGCACGTCGCCCCTGGCGTCGCGCGCGAGGCGATGGACGTCCTGGGCGGCGCCTTCGGCGAGCGAGGGTGGCCCGGTGGTGGTCGATGAGGTGGTCAACCGCCCCAGGAAGCAGTCAGGGGCCGTTCCGGATCACTCCGGGACGGCCCCTGACCTGCACTGTCGGGCTGACAGGATTTGAACCTGCGACCCCTTGACCCCCAGTCAAGTGCGCTACCAAGCTGCGCTACAGCCCGAGCGCCGGGCGGCTCGCACCGCCCGATCGCTGCGTGGAGCAGGTTACCGCACCCGCTCGCCCCTCCGGCCCGGTGGTCACCCGCGCGCCGGGACCGCGGCGTCGAGGTCGACCACCCGCCACCGTCCGTCCAGCGCAGCGCCGTCGTGCGTGACGAGCAGGACGGTCCGCGGGTCGCGACCGAGCAGGTCGAGGACGGACGCGGCGAGTGCGGGGTCGAGGTGGGCGGTCGGCTCGTCGAGCAGCAGCACGTCGGCACGGCTGAGCAGGGCCCGCGCCAGGGCCAGCCGGGCCCGCTCCCCCGCCGACAGCCGCTCGCCGCCCTCCCCCACCCAGCCGTGCAGCCCGAGCGTGGCGGCGACGTCCGCCAGCCCGACGTCGACCAGGACGGCGAGCAGGTCGTCGTCGGTGGCGTCGTGCCGGCCCAGGCGGAGGTTGGTGGCCAGCGTGCCGCCGAGCACCTGGGGCGCCTGCGCCGCCCAGGCCAGCCGCGACCGGACGCCGTCGAGCGGGAGCCGGCGCAGGTCCGTGCCGCCGAGGGTGACCCGGCCGGCGTCGGGGTCGCGCGCCCGCACCGCCAGCGCGAGGACGCTGCTCTTGCCTGCGCCGCTGCGCCCGGTCAGGGCCACCTTCTCCCCGTCGGCGACGGCGAGGTCGAGGCCGGTGAGGGCGGGCGCGGCGGCACCGGGGTACCGCAGCGTCACGCCCTCGAGGCGCAGCGCGGAGCCGGCCGGGAGCGGCTGCGGGTCGCCCGGCTCGGTCACCGCGGGCCGCTGCTCCCCCAGCGCCCGCACCCGCTCCGCGGCGGCGCGGATGCCGCCGGCGACGCTCCAGGCCGCTCCCGACCCGGCGACGGCCTCGAACGCGCCGAGCACCCCCAGCGCGCAGGCGGCCAGCAGCAGCGGCGACGTGGTGCCGGCGGCGACGCCGGTCCCCACCAACCACAGGGCCGCCACCAGGCCCACCCCGGGCACGCCCTCCCGGGCCAGCGTGGTCACCGCCGTCAGCCGCGCGGCCGCCCGCTCGGCCTCCTCCTGCCGGTCGAGGGAGGCGCCCAGCGTGCGCAGGGCGGTCGCGCCGCCGTCCCCGCTGAGCACGTCGGCCAGGCCGCGCACCAGGTCCAGGGAGTCGGCGGCGAGGTCGGCGTCGGCCCGGGCCGCGGCGAGCGCGGCCGCCCTCCCCGCCCGGGCCGCCGCGGCCGGGACGGCCACCCCCAGCACCACCAGCAGGGCGGCCAGGACGACGGCCGTGGCCGGCGACACCAGGGCGGTGAGGACCACCGCGACCCCGCCGGCGAGGACGGCCACGCCCGTGGGCACGACCAGCCGGGCGACCACGCCCTGGAGCTCGTCGACGTCGGTGCGCACCCGGGACAGCAGCTCGCCGCCGCGGGCGCCGGTGAGCGCGGCCGGCGCGAGCGGGGTGAGCCGCTCGAGCAGCCGGGCGCGGACCCGCGCCACCAGGCGCAGCGTGACGTCGTGGGTGACCAGCCGCTCGGCGTAGCGCACCGCGGCGCGGGACACGCCGAACAGCCGCACCCCCGTGATCAGCGGCATGAGGACCAGCAGCGTCGAGGGCCGCTGCGCCGCGCCGGTGATCAGCGCCCCGGCGGTGGCCAGCAGCGCCGCGCCGCACAGCACCGTGAGCGATCCGAGGACCACGGCGAGCGCCGTCCGCGGACCCCGGACCAGCGCCAGCAGCTCCCTCACCGCGCGGCCTCCGGCGCCCGCAGCCGTCCGGCGTCGAGGTCCACGACCCGGTCGTGCAGCGCCAGTGGACCGGGCCGGTGGGTGACCGTGACGACGGTGCGGCCGCGGGCGAGCCCGTCCAGGGCGGCCAGCACCTGCCGCTCGGTCGCCTCGTCGAGTTGCCCGGTGGGTTCGTCGAGGACCAGCAGCGGCGCGTCCTTGACGAAGGCGCGGGCCAGGGCCAGCCGCAGCCGCTCCCCGCCGGAGAGCCGGGCGGCGTCCTCCCCCAGCCGCGTCGCGGCGCCGTCGGGGAGCCCGCGGACGACGTCGAGGAGCCCGGCACGCGCGAGCGCCTCCTCGACCTCGGCGTCGGTGGCGGCCGGGCGCCCGAGCCGCACGTTGTCGGCGACGGTGCCGGGCAGCAGCCACGGCCGCTCCGGCACGTAGGCCACGCGGGCCCGCCAGGCGTCGGGGTCGAGCTCGGTCAGCGGCACGCCCCCGACCAGCACGGCGCCCTCGTCCGGGGCGGCGAGGCCGAGCAGCAGCCGGGCGAGCGTGCTCTTGCCCGCCCCGCTCGGGCCGACCAGCGCGGTCCTGGACCGCGGCGGCAGCTCGAGGTCGACGTCCGCGAGCGCGGTGCGCCCGCCGTACCGCAGCGTCACCCCGCGCAGCGCGACCGAGGGGACCCCGTCCGGGACCGGCCGGGTGCCGCGCGGCGGCCCGGGGGCGTCGAGCAGCGCGAACACCCGCTCGGCGGCCGGCCGGCCCTCCAGGCTCGCGTGCCGGTCGGCCCCCAGCGCGCGCAGCGGCGCGAAGAACTCCGGCGTGAGCAGCAGCACGAGCAGCGCCCGCTCCAGGTCCATCCCGCCCTGGAACAGCCGCACACCCACGGTCACCGCCACCAGCGCCGTGCACAGCACCGCGCCGAACTCGAGGACGAAGCCGGACAGGAAGGCGACCCGCAGCAGCCGCATCGTGCTGACGCGGTGGGCCTCGCTGACGTCGGTCAGCCAGCGGGCGGTGCTGCGCGCCCGACCGAACGCGACCAGGGTCGGCAGCACCCGCAGGGTGTCGACCAGCGACGCCCCCAGCCGGCCCAGCGCCTCCCAGGAGGCGCGGGCCGACCGCGCGGCGAGGGCACCGGTCAGCCACAGGAAGACGAGCACCAGCGGGCCGGTCAGCAGCAGGATCGCGCCGCTGGCCGGGTCGAGCACCAGGACCGTGGCGGCCACCAGCGGCGGGACGACGGCCGCCGTCGCCGCCCCGGGCAGCAGCCGGCCGACCACGCCGTCGAGCTTCGCGACGCCCTCGGTCACCGTGGTGACCAGCTCCCCGGCCCGCTCCCCGGCGGTGTGCGCGGGACCGAGGTCGAGCAGCTTCCGGAGCAGCGCCGCGCGCAGTGTCCGCCGCACCCGCGCCGAGGCCAGCCGCGCCGCCCGGTCGCGGAGGGCGACCACGGCGGCGCGCGCTCCCCAGGCGGCGACCACGCCGGCGAGGACACCGGCGTGCCCGGCCGGGTCCCCACCGCCGACGACCGCGGCGACGAAGGCCGCGACGAGCGACCACTGCACCACCAGCAGCGCCCAGGTGAGCACCCCGAGCAGGGCGCAGAGCAGCACCAGCCGGCGTGGCCCGGACAGCGCGAGCAGGCGCCCGGTGGGTCCCCGCACGGTCAGTAGCCGTGGTTCAGGGCGCCCTCGTCGGGGCGGACGCGTTCGCGGAAGACGTAGTAGTTCCAGATCTGGTAGCCGATGATCAGCGGCAGGAAGATCCCGCCCACCCAGGTCATCAGCACCAGCGTGTACTGCTGGCTGGCCGTCTCCTCCAGCGTCAGGCCGAAGTCCGGGTCGAGGGTGGAGGGCAGCACCTCGCCGCGGGTGTACAGCGCGATGAAGACCGTCACGGTGGCGAAGAGGACCGTCAGGCCGCTCATCGTGAAGGCCAGGGTGTCCCGGCGGCGGACGAGGGCCAGCCAGATGCTGGCCAGGGTCAGGAACGCGGCGATCGGGAACGCCCACGGCACGACGCCGAAGTCCTCGAACAGGTCCTCGGTCACGTAGCCCATGACGACGAACGCCACGATCGCCGCCGTGGCCAGCGCCCCCCACCGCAGCGCGGCCTTGCGCGCGCGGTTGTAGAGGACGGTGTCGGTGTGCAGGCGCAGCAGCAGGAAGTTCGCGCCGTGCAGCGTGAACAGCAGCAGCGTGGTGACCCCACCGACCAGGGAGAACGGGGTGAACATCGCCGCGAACCCGCCCTCGACCCGCGCGTCGGCGTTCACCGGCAGGCCCTCGATGAGCTTGGCCATGATGACGCCCCACAGGAACGACGGGACGACGCTGCCGCCGAAGGACATCCAGTCCCAGAACGCCCGCCA
Source organism: Geodermatophilus arenarius (assembly GCF_042654585.1). Classification (NCBI taxonomy): domain Bacteria; kingdom Bacillati; phylum Actinomycetota; class Actinomycetes; order Geodermatophilales; family Geodermatophilaceae; genus Geodermatophilus; species Geodermatophilus arenarius. Next base: position 37,386 of record NZ_JBHSGR010000007.1, on the reverse strand, counting down.
CCGCTCGCTGTCGACCTGGTTGCGGTACTCGAAGGAGACACCGCGCAGCAGCAGCGCCAGCAGGATGAGCACGAACAGCGGGTACATGCCGCTGAAGACCGCGCCGTACCAGACCGGGAACGTCGAGAACATGAGCCCGGCCGCGGCGATGACCCACACCTCGTTGCCGTCCCAGAACGGCCCGATCGTGCCGGTGAGCGCCCGCTCCTCGGCCTCGGTCCGGGCCAGCGTCGGCCGCAGGATGTCGACGCCGAAGTCGAAGCCCTCGAGGAAGAAGTAGAGCGTGAACGTCAGCGCGATCAGCCAGAACCACAGCGTGACCAGGTCCACCGTCAGTCCCTCTTCTCGTACCCCTGGAAGCCGGCACCCTCGTAGTCCGGCGCCGGCGCGGCCACCAGCTGCGCCTCCGGCCTGCGGTGGATGCCCGCCCGGGCGGTGACGCTGAGCAGGTAGACGTCCAGGCCGATGAGGGCCAGGTACACCACCCACAGGCCGACGAGTCCGGCCAGCACCTCCCCGGCGGTGTTGGGGCTGACGCCCTCGGTGACGGTGAGCTCGCCGTAGACCATGAACGGCTGGCGGCCCATCTCGGTGACCATCCACCCGGTGAAGTTGGCGATCCAGGGCAGCGGGATGAACAGGACCAGCGCCCGGAGGAACCAGCGGGTGGTGTCCAGTCCGCGCTTGCGCCGCCACCAGAGGAACAGCCCGAGGAACGCGGTGGCCAGCAGCAGCGAGCCGATCGCGACCATGATCCGGAACGACCAGTACACCCAGGCCACCGGCGGGGTGTAGTCGTCCTCCCCGTAGGCCTCGTCGTACTGCTCCTCGATCTGGTTGATCCCGTCGTAGCGGCCCTCGAGGCTGTTGTAGGCCAGGATCGAGCCGACGTAGGGGATCTCGACGTTGAACGGGTTCTCCCGCCGCCCCTGGTCGATGACCGCGAACAACGACCACGGGGCCGGCGAGTCCGAGGTCTCCCACTGGGCCTCCATGGCCGCGAACTTCATCGGCTGGTCCTCGCGGGCGACCTGGGCCTCGGTGTGCCCGCTGACCACGGAGAACACGGTGCCGACGGCGGCGAAGACCAGTCCGATGCGCAGCGACCGGGAGTAGACGTCGGTGTCCTGCCGGCGCAGCAGGTGGAAGGCGCTGATGCCCAGCACGAAGAACGCGGCGACGACCCAGGCGCTGCCCTGGACGTGGGCGAAGTACAGCCAGGCCTTGTAGTTGAAGACGACGGCGCCGAAGTCGGTCAGGCGGGCCTGGCCGTCGACGACCTCGTAGCCGACGGGGTGGTGCATCCAGGCGTTGGCCAGCACGATCCAGAACGCGCTGATCTGGGTGCCGATCGCGACCAGCCAGATGCTGGCCAGCCGCATCCAGGGCCGCAGCCGGTCCTTCCCGAACCACCACAGCCCGATGAAGGTGCTCTCGAGGAAGAACGCCATGAGCACCTCGAGCGCCAGCGGGACGCCGAAGATGTTGCCGACGAAGTCCGAGTACTCGCTCCAGTTCATCCCGAACTGGAACTCCTGCACGATCCCGGTCACCACGCCGACGGCGAAGTTGATCAGGAAGAGGTGACCGAAGAAGTTGGTCATCTTCCCGTAGACCTCGCGCCGGTCCCGGCGCGCGTAGGCGATCGTCTCCATGACCGCGATGAGGAAGGCGAGACCGACGGTCAGCGAGACGAAGAAGAAGTGGAAGATGCTGGTCGAGGCGAACTGGAAGCGCGAGAGCTCGACCACGTCCACGCGGACACCACCTCGGTCGGGGCCCGGTGGGGAAGCGCGCCGGGCTGGCGCGGGCCGGGCTCCCGGGCCTCAGGGTTGCACGCAACTGTGTGACCTGCACCACGGACGGCGAGTGGTGGCGCCCGGGCCCGGGCCCCGCGGGAATGCCCCGCGCCGGCCCGCGTTGGTGGTTGTCCGTGACAACCGTGACCCGCGCCTCCGTCGGGCTCCGTTCCGAGCGCGGCCCCGTGCTCGGCGCGGTCATGCTCAGCACCGCGCTGATCGCCCTCGACAGCACGATCATCGCCACTGCCGTCCCCGCCGTCGTCGACGACCTCGGCGGGTTCAGCCAGTTCCCCTGGCTGTTCAGCGTCTACCTGCTCACCCAGGCGGTGACCGTGCCGGTCTACGGCAAGCTCGCCGACGTCCTCGGGCGCAAGCCGGTGCTGCTGTTCGGCATCGCGGTGTTCGTCGCCGCCTCGCTGTTCTGCGGCCTGGCCTGGTCGATGCCGGCGCTGATCGTCGGGCGGGCGCTGCAGGGCATCGGCGCCGGCGCCGTCCAGCCGATCGGCATGACCGTCATCGGCGACATCTACACCGTCGAGGAGCGCGCCCGGGTCCAGGGCTACCTCGCCTCGGTGTGGGGCGTCTCCTCGGTGCTCGGGCCCACCCTGGGCGGCGTCTTCAGCGACTACCTGTCCTGGCGCTGGATCTTCCTGGTCAACCTGCCGCTGGGCGCGCTGGCGTTCGTCGCGCTGCTGCGCCGGTGGAACGAGCGCGTCGAGCGCCGCACCCACCGCTTCGACGTCGCCGGCGCCGTGCTGCTGTCGGCCGGTTTCGCGCTCCTCATCCTCGGGCTGCTGCAGGGCGGCAGCGCGTGGGCGTGGACGTCGGGGACCTCGATCGCGGTCCTCGCGACGGCGGTCGTGCTGCTCGCGGCCTTCGCGTTCGTCGAGCGGCGGGCCGCGGAGCCGGTGCTGCCGCCGTGGGTGCTGCGCCGCCGCATCCTGCTGTCCGGCAACGTGGCCGCGCTCGGCCTCGGCGCGCTGCTGATCGGGCTGAGCTCCTACCTGCCGACCTGGGCGCAGGGCGTCCTCGGCGCCGGCGCGCTCGAGGCGGGCTTCGCGCTCGCCGCGCTGACCCTCGGGTGGCCGGTCGCGGCGAGCCTCGCCGGCCGGCTCTACCTGCGGATCGGCTTCCGGAACACCGCGCTGCTCGGCGTCGCGCTCGCCGTCGCCGGGACCGCCGGGACGGCGCTGCTCGGCGCGGACGCCCGGCTGTGGCAGGTCGGCGCGTGGATGTTCGTCACCGGCGCGGGCCTCGGGCTGTCGTCGTCGCCGCTCATCGTCGCGGTGCAGTCGGTGGTCGGCTGGGACCGGCGCGGCGTCGTCACCGCCACCAACATGTTCGCCCGGTCGATGGGGTCCGCGGTCGGCGCGGCGGTGTTCGGCGCGATCGCCAACACCACGCTGGCCGCCCGGTTCGCCTCACCTCCGCCGGGCCTGGACGGCGAGGTCCCCACCGACGTCGACAGCACCACCGCGGCGCTGTCGCAGGGCGGCGCCGTCGCGGAGTTCGCGCGGGAGAGCCTGCACGCGGCCTCGCACGGCGTGTTCGTCGCCACTGCCGTGACCGCCGTCGTCATCGCGCTGGCGGTGCTGGCCATGCCGCGCCGGACCGAGCCGCTGCGCTTCGACGACGACCCGGCCCCGGCGGGCTGACGCGGTCAGCCGCGCCGGTCGTTCCCCCGGCCCTCGCGGACCTTCACCGAGATGTCCAGCGGCGTCCCCTGGAAGCCCCACCGCTCGCGCAGCTTGCGCTCGAGGAACCGGCGGTAGCCGGCCTCGAGGAACCCGGTGGAGAAGACGACGAACCGCGGCGGCCGGACGTCGGCCTGCGTCACGTACTTGATCTTCGGTGCGCGACCGCCGCGGGCCGGCGGCGGCGTCTCCTGCACCAGCTGCCGGACGTAGGCGTTGAGCTCCGCCGTCGGCACCCGGGTCTCCCACGAGGCGAGCGCGGCGTGCAGGTGGTCGGGCAGCTTGCCGATCCCGCGGCCGGTGGCAGCCGAGATGTTGACCCGGCTGGCCCACCTGACGCGGGCGAGGTCTCGCTCGATCTCGCGCTCGAGCTGGGCGTGCCGGTCCTCGTCGAGGGTGTCCCACTTGTTGAACGCGATGACCAGCGCGCGCCCGGCCTCGATGACCTGGGTGATGACCCGCTGGTCCTGCTCGCTGATCACCTCGTCGGCGGCCAGCAGCACGACGGCGACCTCGGCGGCCTGGATGGCGGCCTCGGTGCGCAGGCTGGCGTAGTACTCGGTGCCGCTGGCGGTGTTCACCTTGCGGCGCAGCCCCGCGGTGTCGACGAAGCGCCACTCCTCACCGCCGAGGGTGATGATCGAGTCGACCGGGTCCACGGTGGTGCCGGCGACCGAGTCGACGACCGAGCGCTCCTCCCTGGCCAGCCGGTTGAGCAGGCTGGACTTGCCCACGTTGGGCCGCCCGACCAGCGCCACCCGCCGCGGGCCGCCCTCCTCGGGCTGCTCGCGCGGCGCCTCGGGCAGGGCGTCGAGCACCAGGTCGAGCAGGTCGCCGCTCCCCCGCCCGTGCAGCGCGCTGACCGGCTGCGGCTCGCCCAGGCCCAGCGACCACAGCTCGGCGGCGTTGGCCTCGCTGCGCTCGTCGTCGACCTTGTTGGCGACGACGATCACCGGCCGGTCGCTGCGCCGCAGGATGCGCGCGGCGGCCAGGTCGGTGTCGGTGGCGCCCACCTGGCTGTCGACGACGAACACGATGACGTCGGCGGTGCGCATGGCGTGCTCGGCCTGCCGGCTGATCGACGCGCCCAGCCCCTCGGCCTTCGGGTCCCAGCCGCCGGTGTCGGTGACGGTGAACCGCCGGCCGTTCCACAGCGCCTCGTAGGAGATGCGGTCCCGGGTGACCCCGGGGACGTCCTGCACCACCGCGGCGCGCCGGCCCAGGACGCGGTTGACCAGCGTCGACTTGCCCACGTTGGGCCGGCCGACGATCGCCACCACCGGCAGCGGGCCGCCGGTGCCCTCCTCGCTCATGCTCTCTCCCCCGCACCGACCGCCGAGAGCGCCAGCTCGACGATGCGGTCGACGACGCCCTCCCGGTCCAGGTCGGTGCTGTCCACGACCACCGCGTCGGCGGCCGGCCGCAGCGGGCTGTCCGCGCGGCTGCTGTCGTACTCGTCCCGGCGGCGCAGGTCGGCGGCCAGGCCGGCGATCTCGTCCGGGGTGGTCAGCCCCAGCTGCGCGGCCCGCCGCTGCGCGCGCGCCTCCGGCGCGGCGGTCAGGTAGACCTTCACGGTCGCGTCCGGCAGCACCACGGTGCCGATGTCCCGGCCCTCGACGACGACGGCGTCGGCGGCGGCCACCAGGGCGCGCTGCTGGTCGACCAGCTGCCGGCGCACCGCGGGCACCGCCGAGACCGCCGAGACGTTGCGGGTCACCTCGGCGCCGCGGATCCGCACCGCGACGTCGGTGCCGTCGACCTCCACCCGCTCGGTGTCCGCCGCGGTCCCCACCTCGATGCGCGCGCCGGCGACCACGCGGGCCACCGCCTCGGCGTCCTCGGGGTCGACGCCGGCGTCGAGGACGGCCACGGTCGCGGCCCGGTACATCGCACCGGTGTCGAGGTAGGCCGCGCCCAGCCGGGTCGCCGCCGCGCGCGCGACGCTGGACTTGCCCGTGCCCGACGGCCCGTCGAGGGTCACCTGCCCCCGGAACCCCCGCGCGCTCACTGTGCTGTCGCTCCGCGCAGTGGTCTCCGCTCGCTGACGCTCGCTCACTGCGCTGTCGCTCCGCGCAGGGGTCTCCGCTCGCTGACGCTCGCTCACTGCGCTGTCGCTCCGCGCAGTGGTCTCCGCTCGCTGACGCTCGCTCACTGCGCTGTCGCTCCGCGCAGTGGTCTCCGCT
>NZ_JBHSGR010000007.1:0-31611 GCF_042654585.1 Geodermatophilus arenarius | reverse complement strand
CACTGCGCTGTCGCTCCGCGCAGTGGTCTCCGCTCGCTGACGCTCGCTCACTGCGCGATGTCCCGTCGCAGCGCCACGGCACCCCGCAGGTACACGTGCTGGATCTCCCCGCGCGGCCGCTCGGTCTCCACGTGCGCCATGAGCCGCAGCACCCGCGGCAGCGCGTGCGGCACGCCGATCTCGGTGGCGCACATCAGCGGCACGTCGCCCATCCCGAGCTCGCGCGCGGCCAGCGCCGGGAACTCCGAGACCAGGTCCGGGGTCGCGGTGAACAGGATGCTGATGATGTCGTCGTGGTGGAGGCCGTTGCGCTCGACCACGGTGCTCACCAGCTCCCGGGTGGCCTCGAGGACCTGTTCGCGCTCGTCGGCGTCCACCTGTGTCGCGCCCCGGATGGCCCGTACGGCCACGTGCACCCTCCTCGTTCGGTCCCGGCTCCCGGATCAGGGGTGCCCGGTCGAGTCTAGGTACCCCGCGCCACCTCCCGGTCGCCGGTGACCGCACCCGACGTCGCCCGGGGCGCCGCGGCCCGCTCGGCTCCTCCGGGAGCCGGTGATGACGGCGACCCCGGAGAGGACCGGCGGTGGCCGCGCGGCGACGGGCGGGGAGGGCACGCCGCCCCGGACGGTGCCCCTCCCGGGGCGCTCCTCCAGGCCCCCGGACGGCGGCGCACGGGACTAGGGTCGCCGCCGCGACCGGCGCGTGCTCAGCCCGCGGCGCGTGCGACTCGAGTCCTCGAGGAGCAGCCATGACCCAGGCACTGACGACACTGGCCGACCGGGTGACCGGGCAGGTGATCCGGCCCGGGGACGCGGGGTACGACGAGGCCCGGCGGGTGTGGAACGGGGCGATCGACGCGCACCCCGCAGCGGTCGTCCGCTGCGCGACCGCCGACGACGTCGTCGCCGTCGTCCGGCTCGCGCAGGACCAGCGGATGGAGCTCGCCGTCCGCGGCGGCGGCCACGGCGTGGCCGGGTTCGGGACGCGGGACGGCGCGATCGTGGCGGACCTGTCCCCGATGCAGCACGTCGACGTCGACGACGCGGCGGCCACCGCCCGGGCCGGGGGCGGCACGACCTGGGGACGGCTCAACGACGTCACCGCGGCCCACGGCACGGCCACGCCCGGCGGGATCATCTCGACCACGGGGATCGGGGGCCTCACACTCGGCGGCGGGATCGGCTACCTGAACCGCGCGCACGGGCTCACCTGCGACAACCTGCTCTCCGCCCGCGTGGTCACCGCCGCCGGCGAGCAGCTCACCGCCAGCGAGGACGAGCACCCGGACCTGTTCTGGGCGCTGCGCGGCGGCGGCGGCAACTTCGGCGTCGTCACCGAGTTCACGTACCGGCTGCACGCCATCCCGGAGAACGTCCTGGTCGGCCTGCAGTTCTTCGAGCTCACCGACGGACCGGCGGTGTTCGCGCACTTCCGGGACACGATCTCCGCCGCACCGCGCGAGTACGGCGGCTACCCCGCCATGCACCTGGCGCCCCCGCTGCCGTTCATCCCGGAGGACCGCGTCGGCGAGCCCTTCGCGGTCGTCGTCTCCTGCTGGACGGGGGACCCGGCCGACGGCGAGCGGTTCCTCGCCGGGATCCGCGGTGTCGCGCCGCCGGCCGCGGAGATGGTGGCCCCGATGCCCTACCCGGCCGTCAACGCGCTGTTCGACCCGCTGCTCCCACCGGGCACGCGGAGCTACTGGAAGAACGCCTTCGTCACCGAGCTGCCCGACGAGGCGATCGCGGTGCACGTCGAGCACGGGGCCCGCCTGCCGGTGGTCACCGGGACGATGCACCTGTACACGCTCGACGGCGCGCCGCGGGAGGTGGCGAGCGACGCGACCGCCTTCGGGCACCGGGACGCCCGCTACGTGGCCAACATCGCCGGCATGTGGGCCGACCCCGCGGACGACGAGCGCATGATCCGCTGGGTCCGCGACTACTTCGCCGCGCTGCGGCCGTACACCGAGCCGGGGGGCTACACCAACTTCGCCTCGGCGGACGACGCGCCCCGCGCGGCCGAGGACCTCGGCGCGAACCACGCCCGGCTGACCGAGGTCAAGCGCCGCTACGACCCGGACAACCTGTTCCACCTCAACCAGAACGTCCCGCCGAGCCCGGTGCCGCCGCCGCGTCCGCGTACTGCCTGACCCCGCCGCCCGGCCCGCCCCCACCGCGGACCGTGACGGGCCGCGCCCCTTGCGTGTCGGCCCACGGCGGACACGCCTGCCCCAGGGACCTAGGGCCCTGGGACGTTTCGGACGGATTCGTCACGGTCGGGGGGTGAGTCGAGAAGAGGCCCACCGCCGCACCCGTCCCTGCCGACGGCGCGTCCCCTCGGGAGCGCCCGCCACCCAGCGGGCACCCGAGGCCGGGGCCCGCCCGCTGCCCCCGCTGTCCACCGCGCGCACCGACCGGACCACCGGCGTCATCAGCGTCCGCGGCCGGCTCGACCGGATCGGCGCCGAGGCGCTGTGCCGGACCGTGACCGGGCTCCGGGGGCTGGGCCACCGGCAGGTCGTCGTGCGACTCGACGCGGCCACCGTCGCCGACGACGCCCGGGCGCTGCTCGCCGACCTCGCCCGCCGGATGCCCGCCGGCGAGCGCCTCGTCCTCCGGTGAGCGCGGACACGCGGCGCCGCGAGCACTGGACGATGGGCGCGGACGCGGTGCGCCCCCTCGAGTGCGGCGGGGAGTCGCTGGACCTGCCGATGGGCCGCCTGCACGCGGTGGGCGGCGACGGTCTGCTGGTCGGCCGGTCGGTGTGCCTGGCCCCGGTGACGCTGCTCGACCCGGCGGTGTGGTGCTGGCCCGAGGACCGGGACGACGCCGGCGACCCGCTGTGCTGGATCTGCCTCGCGCTGACGGCCTGACCCGCGCCCCGGCGGTCAGAGCGGGCGGATGCCCCAGGTGCCGGTCGTGGACTCCCCCGGCGCCAGCCGCCGCACCGCCTCGCCGGAGCGGAACGCGTCCGGCGGGCAGGTCATCGGCTCGACGGCGAGCCCGTGCCGGCGGCGCGACGGCGGCTCGACGACGTCGCCGGTGAACACCTGCAGGTGCCCGTAGGAGGCGTCCATCCAGACGACGGCGCCGCTGCCGTCCGGGCGGACCAGCCGCACCTCGGCGAGGCCGTCGGCGTCGCGGGCGAGGTCGGTGAAGCAGTCGTCGACCACCAGGTCGCCGACCCGCCGTCCGGCGCGCAGGTCGAACGGCGTCCCCTCCACCGGCTCGCGGCCGACCGGCAGCAGCCGGTCGTCGGTCAGCAGCCGGGTGGCCGCGGGGAGGGTGAGGGTGCAGTCGTCGACCCGCAGCCCCGGGCCGGCGGCGAGGTAGGGGTGGTGGCCCTCGCCGTAGGGCAGGTCGGTGCCGCCCTCGTTGGTGGCGGTGGTGGTCACCCGCAGGCCGTCGTCGGTGAGCTCCCACGCCACCTGCAGCCGCAGGGTGAACGGGTAGCCCGGCTGCGGGTGCAGCACGTACCCGAGGACCACCCGGTCCTCGGCCCGGTCGAGCACGCGCCAGGGCACGTGCCGCACCAGGCCGTGGATCGCCGTCCCCCGCTCCGGCTCGGTCACCGGGGTGACGTGCCGGACGCCGTCCCAGGACCAGACGCCGTCGCGCAGCCGGTTGGGCCAGGGCGCGAGCACGTGCCCGCGCACGTCCGCGGCCATCTCGGCCACGTCGTAGCCGTCGACGACGTCGCGGCCGCCGGCCCGGTAGGTGCGCAGGCCGCCGCCGACCTCGACGACGACGGCCTCGGCGTCCCCGCGGCGGAGGACGTGCTGCTCGCCGGTGGGCGGGAGGCTCACCCGAGCCGCTCGCCGTCGACGGTGGAGAACAGGTGCACGTGCCCGGCGCGCGGCGTGACGTGCACCCGGTCGCCCTTGAGCGGCGGGCGGCGCCCGTCGACCCGGACGGTGACGGTGTGCCGGGTCCCGTCGAGGTCCGCCCCGTCCAGGAGGGCATGGCCGTACACGTAGGCGTCCGCGCCGAGCTCCTCGACGACGTCGACCTCCACCGGGATGCCGTGCTCGCCGACCTCGAGGTCCTCGGGCCGGACGCCGAGCACCACCCGGTCGGCGGCCGCCCGGCCGAGCACCTCGCGCTCGACGGGGTGGACGGTGTCGCCGAACCGGACGCCGCCGTCGGCCACCGGCAGCTCGACGAGGTTCATCGCCGGGGAGCCGATGAAGCCCGCGACGAAGACGTTGCGCGGCCGGTCGTAGAGCTCGCGCGGCTTGCCCGCCTGCATGAGCAGGCCGTCCTTGAGCACCGCCACGCGGTCGCCCATGGTCATCGCCTCGGTCTGGTCGTGGGTGACGTAGACCGTGGTGATCCCCAGGCGCCGCTGCAGCTGGGCGATCTGGGTGCGGGTCTGCACGCGCAGCTTCGCGTCGAGGTTGGACAGCGGCTCGTCCATGAGGAAGACCTGCGGCTTGCGGACGATCGCCCGGCCCATGGCCACCCGCTGGCGCTGGCCGCCGGACAGCGCGCGCGGCTTGCGGTCCAGGTACTGCTCGAGGTCGAGCAGCTTGGCCGCCTCGCGCACCCGCTCGCCGATCTCGGCCTTGCCGATCTTGGCCATCTTGAGCGCGAAGCCCATGTTGTCGGCCACGGTCATGTGCGGGTAGAGCGCGTAGTTCTGGAAGACCATCGCGATGTCGCGGGCCTTGGCCGGCAGGTCGGTGACGTCGCGGTCGCCGATGAGGATGCGGCCGGAGTCGACGTCCTCGAGGCCGGCGAGCATCCGCAGCGACGTGGACTTGCCGCAGCCGGACGGGCCGACCAGGACGAGGAACTCGCCGTCCTCGACCTGCAGGTCCAGCGCGTCGACGGCCGGCCGGTCCGCCCCGGCGTAGATCCGGGTCGCGGAGTCGTAGGTGACGGTGGCCATGGGGGTGCTCCTCGGGGGTACGGCGACGGTGCCGGTGGTTCGGGGTGGATCAGATCCGGTTCGCGGTGAGGTCGCGGACCTCGGCGTAGCGCTCGCGGACGGCGGGGGTCGGGTCGGCCTCGTGCACCTCGGTGCCCGGCCGCGGCCACTCGGGTGCGGCGGCCGCGCCGGACAGCACCCAGGCGGCCTGGCGGGCGGCGCCGTCGGCCACGTACTCCCCCGGCGGCGGCACGAGCACCGGCACGCCGAGGACGGCGGGGGCGATCCGGCGGACCGCCTCCGAGCGGGCGCCGCCGCCGACGAGGAACACCCGCCGCACCTCCGCGCCGGTGGCGCGGACGGCGTCGAGGCCGTCGGCGAGGCCGCACAGCAACCCCTCCACGGCGGCGCGGGCGAGCGAGGCCGGGGTGGAGGTGGCCAGGGTCAGGCCGTGCAGCGCGCCGGTCGAGTCGGGGCGGTCCGGCGTCCGCTCGCCCTCCAGGTAGGGCACGAGGACCAGGCCGCCGGCGCCGGCCGGGGCCGACAGCGCCAGCCGGGACAGCTCGGCGTGGTCGACGCCCAGCAGCCGCGCCGTGGCGTCGAGGACGCGGGCGGCGTTGAGCGTGGCCACCAGCGGCAGGTAGTTGCCGGTGGCGTCGGCGAACCCGGCGACGGCGCCGCTGGGGTCGGCGGCCGGGGTCGTGGAGACGATCGAGACGACGCCGGAGGTGCCGATCGAGCAGACGACGTCGCCGGGCTCGGCCGCCAGGCCCAGCGCCGCGGCGGCGTTGTCGCCGGTGCCGGGGCCGAGCACGGCGCCGGTGGTGCCCGCCCACGCCACCGTCCCGGCCGCCTCGGCCGGGCCGAGGACCCGCGGCAGCACCGGGGTGCTGCCGAAGGCGCGCTCCAGCAGGTCGGGCCGGTACTCCCCCGTCGCGGCCGACCAGTAGCCGGTGCCGCTGGCGTCGCCGCGGTCGGTGACCAGCGCGCCCAGACCCGGCTGCCCGGCGAGCACCCAGGTGAGCCAGTCGTGCGGCAGGCAGACCGCGGCGGTGCGCTCGGCGTTGGCCGGCTCGTGCTCGGCCAGCCAGCGCAGCTTGGTGACGGTGAACGACGCCACCGGCACCAGGCCGACGGCGTCGGCCCACGCCTGCGGGCCGCCGAGCTCACGGGTGAGGTCGGCGGCCGCGCCGGCGGAGCGGGTGTCGTTCCAGAGCAGGGCGTCGCGCACGACCCGGCCGTCACCGTCGAGGCAGACCATGCCGTGCTGCTGGCCGCCGACGGCGACGGCGGCGACGTCGTCGAGCCCGCCGGCCTGCGCCACCGCCTGCTCCAGCGCGGCCGCCCAGGCCGCGGGGGCCACCTCGGTGCCCTCGGGGTGCGGCGCCCGGCCCTCGCGCACGAGGGCACCGGACGCCGCGTCCCGGACGACGACCTTGCAGGCCTGGGTCGAGGTGTCGACCCCCGCGACCAGGGCCATCAGCGGGCGCCGAGCAGGTGCTCGAGGGCCAGCTGCGACAGGCGGACCTGACCGCCGCGGCGGGCGCCGGCGGCCGCGGCGTCGAAGTCCTCGAACGCCGAGCGGTCGGCCAGCAGCTGCTCGTAGGTCTCGCCGTCGCCGAGGGTCGGCTGGGCGAGCTCGGGCACGGCGGCGTCGGCGAGGGCCTCCTGCACCTCCGGGTCGGCGCGGAACGCGGCGGCCCGCTCCTTGAGCAGCAGGTAGGTGCGCATGTTGGCGGCGGCCGACTCCCAGACGCCCTTGCCGTCCTCGGTGCGCAGCGGCTTGTAGTCGAAGTGGCGGGGGCCCTCGTAGCGGGCGCCGCCGGACGGGAAGCCGTTCTCCAGCAGGTCGACGGTGGCGAAGGCGGAGAGCAGGTCGCCGTGACCGAAGACGAGGTCCTGGTCGTAGCGCGGGCCCTTCTGCCCGTTGAGGTCGATGTGGAAGAGCTTGCCCTGCCACAGCGCCTGGGCGATGCCGTGCGTGTAGTTCAGGCCGGCCATCTGCTCGTGCCCGACCTCGGGGTTCACGCCCACCAGGTCGGCGTGCTCGAGGGTGTTGATGAAGGCGATGGCGTGGCCGATGGTCGGCAGGAAGATGTCGCCGCGGGGCTCGTTGGGCTTGGGCTCCAGGGCGAAGCGCAGGCCGTAGCCGCGGTCCTCGGAGTACTGGGCCAGGGTGTCGATGCCCTCGCGGTAGCGGTCGAGCGCGGCCTTGAGGTCCTTGGCGCTGTCGACCTCGGCGCCCTCGCGGCCGCCCCACAGCACGTAGGTCTGCGCGCCGAGCTCGGCGGCGAGGTCCATGTTGCGCATGACCTTGCGCATCGCGAACCGGCGGACGCCGCGGTCGTTGGCGGTGAGCCCGCCCTCCTTGAACACCGGGTGGGTGAACAGGTTGGTGGTCACCATCGGCACGACCAGGCCGGTGTCGGCCAGCGCCTTCTTGAACGCGTCGATCCGCTGGGTCCGGGCGGCGTCGTCGCTGCCGAAGGGGATCAGGTCGTCGTCGTGGAAGGTGACGCCGTAGGCGCCGAGCTCGGCGAGCTTGTGGACGCTCTCGACCGGGTCCAGCTCGGGCCGGGTGGCCTCGCCGAACGGGTCGCGCGCCGTCCAGCCGACCGTCCAGAGGCCGAACGAGAACCTGTCCTCACGGGTGGGCTGCGTCATGGGGTTCCTCCCGGGAACTCGACGGGGAGGCCGTGCGGGGATGCGCACAGGCCGGTGGCCGGCGGAGCGGCGCTGATTTTGTTTCGGGCTAGAACATAATGCACGTCACAGCTAACCTCAACCCCGTGTCCGAGCCCGTGACGAGCCCCGAGACGGTTCGCGCGCGGCCCTCGACCCCCCGGCCGGCGAACCTCGCGCTGGTGCTGCGGACGGTGTGCTCCGCCACCACCCCACCCTCGCGCGCCGACGTCGCGGCGGCCACCGGGATGACCCGCGCGACCGCCGCCCGGCTGGCCGACGACCTCGTGGCCGGCGGCCTGCTCGACGAGGTCGAGGCCGCGCCGTCGGGCCGCCGCGGCCGCCCGGCCACGCCGCTGACCCCCGGCGCGCGGGTCGTGGCCCTCGGCCTGCAGGCCGACGCCGGCCTGCTCGCCGGCCGGGTGCTGGACCTGCGCGGCCGGGTGGTGGGCGAGCGGGTCGAGCCCGGCGACTTCCGCGGCAGCGACCCCGGCCCCACCCTCGCCCGGCTCGGCCGGCTCGCCGCCGGCCTGCTCGACGGGCTGCCCGACGGCGCCCGGGTCGCCGGCGCCGGCCTCGCGCTGCCCGGCATCGTCGACGTCGACGCCGGCGTGCTGCTGCGCGCGCCCAACCTCGGCTGGTCCGACCTGCGCCCGGCCGAGCTGCTCGGCCCGCCGCTGCCCGCGGAGCTGGTCCTGGGCAACGAGGCCGACCTGGCCGCGCGCACGGTCGCCGAGACCGCGCCCGGCCGGCCGGGGCCGCACCGGGACTTCGTCTACCTGTCCGGGCAGATCGGCGTCGGCGGCGCGACCGTCATGGACGGCCGGGTGGTGAGCGGCAGCTCCGGCTGGGCCGGCGAGATGGGCCACGTGTGCGTCGACCCCGCGGGGCCGGCCTGCCGCTGCGGGTCCACCGGCTGCCTGGAGCAGTACGCCCGCCGCGGCGCGCTGCTGGCCGGCGGCGGGCTGCCCCGCGACACCGGCCCCGGCGAGCTGGCCCGCCGCGACGCCGACGGCGAGCCCGCGGCCCGCGCGGCCGCCGACGGCGCCGCCCGGGCGCTGCGCGCGGCGCTGGCCGGCGTGCTCAACGTGCTCGACGTGCCGACCGTCGTGCTCGGCGGCCACCTCGGCGAGCTGGCCGCACAGCTGTGCCCGGCACTCGAGGAGACGCTGGGCCGGCGGGTGCTGTCGGCCCGCTGGCGCCGGCCGCGGGTGGAGGCCGCGCTCGCCGCCCGGGCCGCCGGGGCGACCGGGGCGGCGCTGCGCGCGCTGGCCGGCGTGGTCGCCGACCCCGCGCGCTGGCTGCGACCGCACTGAGCTACTTGCCGAAGCCGGCGGTGAGGCCGCTGAGCAGGTACCGGCGGCCGACCAGGTAGAGCACGAAGATCGGCACCACCGACAGGGTCACGGCCGCGAGCAGTCCGGGCACGTTGGTGCCGAACTGGCCCTGGAAGTCCCACAGGCCCAGGGTGAGCACCCGGTTGTCCTCGGACTGGGTGAGCACCAGCGGGAACAGGAAGCCGTTCCAGGCGGTGAGCGAGGTGAACACCGACACCGTGGTGATCGCCGGCTTGGCCAGCGGCAGCACCAGGTGGCGCAGCACGGCGAACGGACCGGCGCCGTCGAGGGTCTGCGCCTCGTACAGCTCGCCGGGGATGTCGCGCAGGCTGTTGACCATCACCAGCAGCGCCACCGGCATGGCGAAGGCCGCCGTCGGCAGGATGATCGCCAGCAGGGTGTCGTACAGGCGCATCTGCGTGATCATCAGGTACACGGGGATGATCGCCGCCTGCGCCGGGATGGCCAGGCCGACGAGCATGAGCGAGAAGCCGCGCTGCACGAACCGGCCGGCGTTGCGGGCCACCGCGTAGGCCGCCGGCAGGGTCAGCCCGACGACGATCGCCACCGTCGCGATCGTCACGACGACCGTGTTGAGCAGGTAGGTCGTGAACCCGCCCTCGAAGACGGTCCGGTAGTTGTCCAGCGTCGGGTTCGACGGCGGGACCAGCGGGTTGTCCGACAGGTAGTCCTGCCGGGTCCGCAGGCTCCCCGAGACCAGGTAGTACAGCGGGACGGCGACCAGCACCAGCCAGACCAGGGACAGGACGCCGGCCAGGACGTTGGGGCGCTCCCGGCGGCCCCGGCGGCGCGGGCGGGCGGGCGCGGGGGCCGCGCCGGTGGTGGGCAGCGCGGTGGCGGTCACAGGCCCTCCTGCTGGCTCTGCATGGCCCGGAAGCCGGTGATGCGGGTGACGAAGAGGGACAGGCCGGCGCCGAGCACCAGCAGCAGCACCGCGATCGCGCTGGCGTAGCCGAACTCGAAGCCGCTGAAGCCGGTGATGTACATGTACAGCGGCGCGATGCGGGTCGTCGTCCCGGGACCGCCCCCGGTGAGGATGAGGATCGTGTCGAAGGTGGTGAACGAGCCGACCAGCATGAGCACGCTGGAGGTGATCACCGTGTACTTCAGCAGCGGCAGCGTGATCGTGAAGAACTGGCGGAAGCGGCCGGCTCCGTCGATGGTGGCCGCCTCGTAGAGGCTGTGCGGGATCTGCCGCGCCGCGCCTTGGTAGAGCAGCGTGTGGAACGGGACGTACTGCCAGGAGACGACCCAGACCACGGTGTAGATGACGATCTCGGTGTCGCCGAGGAAGTTGAACCGGTCGAGGAACGGCAGCGCCTGGGTGACCCCGAAGTTCGGGTCGAGCACCGAGGCCCACAGCAGCGCGATGGCCGCCGTCGACAGGAGCAGGGGCAGGAAGAACAGCGAGCTGAGCACGGCGCGGTTGCGCTGCCGCCCGGCCGCCCAGACCCCGATCAGGAGAGCGATCGGGGTCTGGACGGCCCAGGAGGCCACCATGAACAGCAGGGTGAGCAGCAGGGCGTCGCGCGCCTCGCCGTCGGCGACCAGGCGCTCCCAGTTCGCCGCCCCGGACGGCTGCGGGAACCCGAAGCCGTCCCAGTCGGTGAAGCTGAGGTAGACGACCAGGAGCATCGGCAGGACCGCGAAGAACCCGAAGAAGGCCAGTGCGGGTGCCAGGTACCAGCCCGAGGGACGCTCCCGCGTCCCGGTGGACCGCCCCCGCGGCGCCGGCGGCGCCGGGTTCTCCGCGGGAGTCACGAGGGTGCTTCCTGCCATGCCGGTTCCCCTGCCGTGTGGTGGAGCGGTGGTGCGGTGGTGTCGGACCGTCAGGCCGCGGACATCGCGGCGACGAAGCCCTCGGGGGTCTGCTCACCGAGGAAGAGGCGCTGCAGCTCGGTCAGCATCTCCGTGGACTGCTCGGCGGGCAGGTCCTGGTCCCAGGACAGCTGGAAGTTCGGCGCGCCCTCGACCAGGTCGTAGATCCAGGTCGTGTAGTCGGCGTTGTCCCCGGCCTCCAGCTGCTCGCGGACGCCGGTCACCGCCGGCACGTCGCCGGCCGCCACCAGGTCCTCGACGTACTGCTCGTCGTTGAGCGCGGTCGACACGTACTCCAGCGCGGTGTCCTTCTGGTCGGAGTCCGCGGCCACCGAGTAGAAGTTGGTCGGGTTGCCGACGACGTTGGCCGGGTCACCGGCGCCGCCCTCGACGGCCGGGAACGGCGCCCAGCCGAGGTCGCCCGCCTCGACGAACTCGGGGCTCTGGCCGAGCTGGTTGACGTACTCCCACGACCCCATGAGGTGGAAGCCGGCGTCGCCCTGGGCGAGGATCGTCGACGCGCCGCCGACGTCGTAGCCGACGGAGGCGAAGTCGTCGCCGAAGGCGCCGCGGTCGACCAGGTCGGTGACCATCTGCAGGGACTGCAGGACGGCCGGGTTCTCCCACGCGCCGTCCTCGCCGTCGCGGATGGCCTGGAAGACCTCCGGGCCGCCGACGCGGTCGAGCAGGTACTCGATCCACATCAGCTCGGTCCACGACTGCGAGCCGGCCAGCGCGATCGGGGTGACCCCGCTGGCCTTGAGGGCGTCGACGGCGGCCAGCAGCTGGTCCCAGGTCTGCGGGACCTGGACGCCGGCGGCGTCGAGGACCTGCTTGTTGTAGAAGAGCGCGACCGGCTGCACGCCGCGCATCGGGATCCCGTAGTACTTGCCGTCGAGCTGGGCGGCCTCGAGGACGCTCGGGATGAACGAGTCGCGGAGCTCGGTGTCCTCCTCCAGCAGCGGGGTGAGGTCCTCCACCGCGCCGGCGTCGACGTACTCCTTGAGGTTGCCGCCGCCCCAGTTGAAGAAGACGTCGGGGGCCTCGGGCGAGCCCAGGGCCACGCGCAGCCGCTGCTTGTACGGGTCGTTGCCGAACGTCGTCAGCTCGGCGTCACCCGCCTCACTGGTCTCGTTGAACCGGGAGACCGAGGACTCCTCGATCGGGTTCAGGACGGTGTCCTGCAGGGCCCACACCTGCGCGGTGTCGCCGCCGCCACCGCCTCCGCCGGGGCCGGAGGAGCCGCAGGCGGCCAGGCTCGTTGCGAGGAGGAGCGCGCCGGCAGACGCGGCTCCGCGGGTCAGACGCCGGGATGACATCCCATCGCCGCCTTTCTGTTTCGACGTTGAAAACCGAAAGTTTCGGAGTGGTGCGAGAACGTAAGCCACGTCACCGGCGCTGTCAACGCGCCCGCCACAGACGCGCCGCAGGCGATCTTCCCGCCCTCCAGGGGCGTCCCGACGCACGCGCGAACTGACCAGCGGGGATGAGCGGGGCTGGCGGTTTCGGAGATGTTTCGATAGCGTTCCCGCTCACATTCGTCCGGCACCGCCGCCGGGGCCCTCCTCCGGCCCACCCCGGGACGCCAGGCTGGACGGCACCCCGGCGGGCACACCGGCCGCCGGCGACCGGCGACCCAGGAGGACCCCGCGTGTCCGAGCAGACGGCAGGCCGCCCGACCCTGGCGAGCATCGCCGCGGCGGCAGGCGTGTCGCTGCCCACCGTGTCGAAGGTCGTCAACGGCAAGACCGACGTCGCCCCCGCCACCCGCCAGCGGGTGCTGGCCCTCCTCGACCAGTACGACTACGTGCCGGTCGCCCGCCGCGCGGTCCCCGAGCCGGAGAGCCCGCTGGTCGACGTCGTGTTCACCGCGCTGGACAGCCCCTGGGCGGTCGAGCTGCTGCGCGGCATCACCGAGAGCGGCCTGGAGATCGTCGTCGACTCGCTCGCGGCGCGGCCGCAGGACGGCGACTGGGTCCGCTCGCTGATCGCCGGGGGCCGCCGCGGCGCCATCGTCGTCACCTCGCGGATCACCGCCGCCGACCAGCGCCGGCTGGGCCGCTCCCACCTCCCGGTCGTCGTCATCGACCCGGTCGACATGCCCGGGCCCGACGTGCCCAGCGTCGGGGCCACCAACTGGTCCGGGGGCATGGCCGCGACCGAGCACCTGGTCGAGCTGGGGCACCGGCGGATCGCGGTCATCGGCGGTCCCGAGGACTACCTGTGCAGCCGGGCGCGCATCGACGGCTACCGCGCCGCGCTCGACCGCGCCGGCATCCCGGCCGACCCGGCGCTGGTGCGCCACGGCAACTTCCACCACGACGGCGGCTACGAGCGGGCCCGCGAGCTGCTCGAGCTGCCCGACCCGCCGACGGCGGTCTTCGCCGGGAGCGACGAGCAGGCCTTCGGCGTCCTCGAGGCCGCCCGCCAGGCGGGCCTGTCGGTGCCGGGGGACCTGTCCGTCGTCGGCTTCGACGACCTGCCGATGGCCCGCTGGTCCTCCCCTCCCCTGACCACCGTGCGCCAGCCGCTGGCCGACATGGGCCGGATGGCCGGGCGCATGCTGCTCGACCTGGTCAGCGGCCGGGAGCTGACCAGCCAGCGGGTGGAGCTGGCCACCTCGCTCGTCCCGCGCGCCTCCACGGCCCGCCGTCCCTGACCCCGTCCCCGCACACCGGCCGGGCGGCCCGCGCCGTCCGGCTCCTCCCCGCACGTCTGGAGCCGCCCCGTGACCGACCGATCCCTGCTCGACGCACCCGCCACCGGCGACTGGCGGAACCCGTCCCGGCCGCTGGACGTGCGGGTGCGCGAGCTGATGGCCCAGATGACCCTCGAGGAGAAGGTCGCCCAGCTCTACGGCGTGTGGACGACGATCGGCGAGGGTGAGGACGTCGCCCCCAACCAGCACGAGTTCTCCGAGCCGCTCCCGCCGTGGGAGGAGCTCACCCGGCCCGGCCTCGGGCAGCTGACCCGCGTGTTCGGCACCGTGCCGGTCGAGCCGCTCACCGGCGCCCGCGTCCTGGCCAGCACCCAGCGCGGCATCGTCGAGGGCTCGCGGCTGGGCATCCCGGCCGTCGCGCACGAGGAGTGCCTGACCGGGCTCGCCGCCTGGCAGGCGACCGTGTTCCCGACGCCGCTGGCCTGGGGTGCCTCCTTCGACCCCGCGACCGTGCACGCCATGGCGGCCGGCATCGGCGGGCTCATGCGCCGCATCGGCGTGCACCAGGGGCTCGCGCCGGTCCTCGACGTGACCGTCGACGCCCGCTGGGGCCGCACCGAGGAGACGATCGGCGAGGACCCGTACCTCGTCGCCGCGCTGGGCACCGCCTACGTCCGCGGCCTGGAGGACACCGGCGTCGTCGCCACCCTCAAGCACTTCGCCGGCTACTCCGCCTCGGGCGCGGGGCGCAACCACGCCCCGGTGCGGCTGGGCCCGCGCGAGTTCGCCGACCTGCTGCTGCCGCCGTTCGAGACGGCGCTGCGCGAGGGCGGCGCCCGCTCGGTGATGCACTCCTACGCCGCCGTCGACGGCGTCCCGCCCGCCGCCGACCCGGCGCTGCTCACCGACCTGCTGCGCGGGACCCTCGGCTTCGACGGCGTCGTGGTCGCCGACTACTTCGGCGTCTCGTTCCTGGAGACCACCCAGCACGTCGCCGGCTCCCCCGGCGAGGCCGCCGCGCAGGCGCTGGCCGCCGGTGTCGACGTCGAGCTGCCGACGGTCCGCTGCTACGGCGCGCCGCTGCTGGAGCGGGTGCGGTCGGGCGAGGTGCCCGAGGCGCTGGTCGACCGCGCGGTGGAGCGGGTGCTGCGGCAGAAGGGCGAGCTCGGCCTGCTCGACGCCGGCTGGGACCCCGAGCCGGAGGCGCTGCGCAGCGGCGAGCCGCTGGACTTCGACCCGCCGCACCTGCGCGAGATCGCCCGCGTGCTCGCCGAGCGGTCGGTGGTGCTGCTGGACAACCCCGGCGGCTCCCTGCCGCTGGCGGCGCCGCGGCGGATCGCCGTCGTCGGCCCGTGCGCGGACTCCGTGCTGTCCCTCATGGGCTGCTACGCCTTCCCCAACCACGTCGGCCCGCAGCACCCCGACGTGCCGGTGGGCCTGGAGGTGCCCACGCTGCTCGACGCCGTCCGCGCCGAGTTCACCGGCGCCGAGGTCACCACCGCCCCGGGCTGCCCGGTGCAGGAGCCCGACCGCAGCGGCTTCGACGCCGCCGTGGCCGCGGCCCGCGACGCCGACGTGTGCGTGGCCGTGGTCGGCGACAGCTCGGGCCTGTTCGGCCGCGGCACCTCCGGCGAGGGCTGCGACGCCGCCGACCTGCGGCTGCCGGGCGTGCAGGGCGAGCTGCTCGACGCGCTGCTGGAGTCGGGCACCCCGGTCGTCGTCGTGCTGCTCACCGGCCGGCCCTACGCCCTCGGCGACGTCGCCGGCCGGGCCGCGGCCGTCGTGCAGGCGTTCTTCCCCGGCGAGGAGGGCGCCGGCGCGGTCGCGGGCGTGCTCAGCGGCCGGGTCAACCCCTCGGGCCGGCTGCCGGTGTCGGTGCCGCGCGGGCCGGGCGGGTCGCCGGCCACCTACCTGGCGCCCACCCTCGGCCGCGCCGGCGGGATCAGCTCGGCCGACCCGACGCCGCTGTTCCCGTTCGGCCACGGGCTGGGCTACACGACCGCCGACTGGTCCGACCTCGCGGTGTCCGGCGAGGAGTGGGCCACCGACGGCGAGCTGACCGTCTCCTGCACGGTCCGCAACACCGGCGCCCGCGCGGGTGCGGAGGTGGTGCAGCTGTACCTGTCCGACCCGGTGGCCAGCGTGGTGCAGCCGCTGCGCCGGCTGGTCGGCTTCGCCCGGGTGGAGCTCGACGCCGGCGCCGCGGCGCGGGTGACGTTCCGCCTGCACGCCGACCGGGCGTCGTTCACCGGGCGGGACCTGCGCCGCGTGGTCGAGGCCGGGGAGGTGCAGCTCGCCGTCGGCGCCTCCAGCGAGGACCTGCGGCTGCGGGCGACGGTGCGGCTCACCGGGCCGGACCGGGTCGTCGGGCCGGACCGGGTGCTGTCCACCCCGGTCGAGGTCACCGCGCTCTGACCGCCCGCGGCCCGTCCCCCGCCCCGGGGGGCGGGCCGCGGCCGGCTAGAGGCCGACGAGCTCCTCGAGCGCGCCGACCTCCTGGCGGGTGAGCCGGCGGATCGAGCCGCTGCGCATCCGCTGCAGCGAGATCGGCCCGATCGCGGTGCGGGTCAGCCGGGACACCGGCAGGTCCACCGCGGCCAGCAGCCGCCGGACGATGTGCTTGCGCCCCTCGTGCAGCACGACCTCGACGACCGACTGGCCGGCGTGGGTGTCCACGACGTGGAAGGCGTCCACCTTCACCGGGCCGTCGTCGAGCTCGATCCCGGCGCGCAGCCGGCGGTGCAGGTCGCGCGGGATCGACCCGGACACCTGCGCCAGGTAGGTCTTCCTCACCTCGTAGGAGGGGTGCGCCAGCCGGTGCGCCAGCTCGCCGTCGTTGGTGACCAGCAGCAGGCCCTCGGTGTCCTGGTCGAGCCGGCCGACGTGCACCAGCCCGGGCGCGAGGTCGCCGATCATGTCGCCGACGGTGGGCCGGTCCCGGTCGTCGCTCATCGCGGTGATGACGCCCGCCGGCTTGTTCAGCGCGTAGGTGACCCGGTCGTCGCGCAGCTCGATCCGCCGGCCGTCGACGGCGATCTTGTCGGTGTGCGGGTCGACCCGCATGCCCTGCACGGTGACGACGCGGCCGTTCACGCTGATCCGGCCGCGGTCGATCATCTCCTCGCAGACGCGGCGGGAGCCGACGCCGGCGCGGGCGAGCACCTTCTGCAGCCGCTCCCCCTCGCGCTCCTCCGGCGCGGCGGACGGCTCGCGGTCGCCGGGGTGGGCCGGGGCGAGCTCCATGTCCTCCGACCAGCCCTCACCGCCGGGTGTGCCGGGGGTCTCGTCCGGGTCGGTGTACTCGTCGCTGTGCGGTGCGGTGTCCATGTCGCGCCCAGTCTCCCACCCCCGCGGCGGGAGCCGGTCGGTGCGGGAGGACGCTCACCGGTCCGGGTCCTCCTCCCGGGCCAGCGCGGTGGGGTCGGGCAGCAGCGGCGCCAGCGGCGGGAGCTCGTCGAGGCCGGTGAGCCCGAGCCGCTCGAGGAACAGCGGCGTCGTGCCGTAGAGGCCGCCGCCGCTGTCGGGGTCGGTGCCGACCTCGGCGACCAGGCCGCGGGCGAGCAGGGTGCGCATGACGCCGTCGACGCCGACCCCGCGGATCGCCGACACCCGCGCGCGGGTGACCGGCTGCCGGTAGGCGATGACGGCGAGGGTCTCCAGCGCCGCCTGGGTCAGCCGGGTCCGCTGCCCCTCCGCGAGGTGCCGCTCGACGACGGGCGCGAACTCCTCGCGGGTGTAGAACCGCCAGCCCTCCCCCACCCGGCGCAGCGTGATGCCGGACCGGCGCGCGTCGTGGTCGGCGGCGAGGTCGGCCAGCGCGGTGCGCACCCGGGCGACCGGGCAGCGGAGCGCGCCGGCCAGCGTCACCTCGTCGACCGGCCCGTCGGCCACGAACAGCAGCGCCTCCAGCCCGCCGCGCACCTCCGCCGGGTCGAGCGCCACCTCCGGCTCCGGCTCGGGTGCCGGCGCCGGCTCTGGCTCGGGCATCCCCGGGAGGACCAGCGGCTCCTCGGGGACCGGCGGGACGTCGTCGTGCCCCGGCGCCGGCCGCTCGGCGACGCGGGCGGCGAGCTCCGCGGCGACGGCGTCCCACACCGCGGGGTCGGCCGCGTCGGGGCGGTCGGGGTCCCGCTCGCGGGTGGCCTCGAGCTCGGCGGCCAGGGTCTCCCAGGAGATCGGGCCCCGCCCCTCCACCGCCCGCCCGTCCGGCTCCTGCTCCTCCGGCCGGTCGCTCACGGCAGGTCCTCCGTCGCGACGTCGTCGGCGGGGTCCTCCGCGGCCGGGTCGGCGGGACCGGAGGGCACCGGGCCGGTCCACCGCACGTGCAGCTCCCCCAGCGGCGCCAGCTGGGTGAAGGTGACCCGCTGCTGGCGGTAGAGCTCCAGCAGCGCGAGGAAGCGGGCCACGACCTCCAGGGTCGAGCCGCACTCGGCGGTCAGCGCGCGGAAGGTGAGCGTCCCGGCACCGATGAGCGCGGTGCGCACGGCGAGCAGCTGCTCGGCCACGCTCACCGGCGGCGCGTGCAGGTGCGAGACGCCGACGGTCGGCGGCTCCCTCGGCGTGAGCGCCTTCGCGGCGAGCGCGGCGAACCGCTCGGGGGTGACGCCGAGCAGCACCTCGGGCAGCAGCTCGGCGAACCGCGGCTCCAGCGGCGCCTCGCGGGGGTACCGGCCGGCGGCGACGGTCTCGCGCTCGCGGAGGAACGCAGCGGCCTGCTTGTAGGCGCGGTACTGCAGCAGCCGGGCGAACAGCAGGTCGCGGGCCTCGAGCAGCTCGAGGTCCTCCTCGTCCTCGATCTCGGCGGCGGGCAGCAGCCGCGCGGCCTTGAGGTCGAGCAGGGTGGAGGCGACGACGAGGAACTCGCTGGCCTGGTCGAGGTCGAGCTCGTCGCCGAGCGCCCGCAGGTGGGCGATGAACTCGTCGGTGACCACCGACAGGGCGATCTCGGTGACGTCGAGCTGGTGCTTGCCGATCAGCTGCAGCAGCAGGTCGAACGGGCCCTCGAAGTTGGTGAGCCGCACGGTGAAGCGCGCCGGCTCCGCCGGGCGCTCCGCCACCGCCTGCACCTCACCGCTCACGGGGAGCAAGCGTATGCGCCCTGGCCTCCGTGCAGGGGCCCGCCACGAGCGTGTGCGCGGCGGGGGGCACGGGGCGCCTCCGTCAGCCGCGCAGGCGGCGGACGAGCACCGAGTCCTCGCCCTGCTCCTCGAGGTCGGCGAGCAGCACCGCGATCGCCTCGCGCACGATGCGGCCGCGGTCGGCGGCCACGCCGTGCTGGGCGCGCAGCGTGAGCCGGGCGCTCTCCAGCGCCAGCAGCTCCTCGGCGGAGAGGTAGACGGTGATCTTCTCGTCGTGCCGGGTGCGGCCGTTGCCCGCCGCCCGGGCGGGCTTGCCCCGGGTGCGGGCGCCGGGGGCGGGAGCCGGCGCCGGCGCGCGGAAGGCGGCCAGCGCGTCGGCCGGCGCGCCGCCGGGGACCAGTGTGAGCGGGGCGGGCGACTCGTCGTCGGGGGCCGTCTCCGCCGCGCGGCGGGAACCCCGCAGCGCCGGGGAGCTGACCGCCGAGCTCACGCTCGGCAGCTCGGTGACCTCCGCCTGCGGCACGTCGGTGCGGCGGAACAGCTCGGCCGCGCCGGGGAGGACGGGGCGACGCGTCACAGGGCGATGACCTCCTTGGCCAGGTCGCGGTAGGCGGCCGCACCCGACGAGGTCGGCGCCCAGGTGGTGATCGGCTGGCCGGCGACGGTCGTCTCCGGGAAGCGCACGGTGCGCTGGATGACCGTCTGGAACACGGTGTCGCCGAAGGCCTCGACCACCCGGCTGAACACCTCCCGGCAGTGCACGGTCCGGGTGTCGTACATCGTGGCGAGGATCCCGGAGATCTCCAGCTCGGGGTTGAGCCGCTCGCGCACCTTGTCGATCGTGTCGACCAGCAGCGCCACGCCGCGCAGCGAGAAGAACTCGCACTCCAGCGGGATCACCACGCCGTGCGCCGCGGTCAGGGCGTTGACCGTGAGCAGGCCCAGCGACGGCTGGCAGTCGATGAGGACGTAGTCGTACTCGTCGCGGACGTCGGCCAGCTTGCGCAGCAGCGTCTGCTCGCGGGCGACCTCGCTGACCAGCTGCACCTCGGCGGCGGAGAGGTCGATGTTGCTCGGCACCAGGTCCAGGCCCGGGACGTCGGTGGGAACGCGGACGTCGGCCAGCGTGGTCCGCTGCTCCATGAGGGCGTTGTAGATCGTGCGGTCCAGCTGCTGGGAGGGGACACCCAGGCCGACCGACAGCGCACCCTGCGGGTCCAGGTCGACCAGCAGCACCTTGCGGCCGTACTCGACCAGCGCGGCACCCAGGTTGATCGTCGACGTCGTCTTGCCGACGCCGCCCTTCTGGTTGCACATCGCGATGACCCGCGCCGGGCCGTGCTGGGTCAGCGGCGGCGGCTCGGGCAGCTTGCGCTGCCGCGCGCGGGCGGGGTCCAGCTTCGAGGCGGTCGCACCCATCTCCCCGCCGTCGGCCGGAAGTGCGAGGGCCTGCCCGGCCACGTCCCCTCGGATCGCCATGAGTGCCACTCCTCCGTGCTCCCCGGCGGAGCCGGCCGCGGTCTCGGCCGGCCCGGTCCGCTCGGGTCCTCCCCGACGGTAGGGAGATCACCACGAACGATCCACGGGACACGCCGGTTGCTGGCGGATGTCGCCCAGGTTCCGGAGTGCCGACGGGTAGCCGTGGGCAGGACCTGCCAGACGGGCGCCCCCGCCCTCGTCAGGACAGGGCCCTCGGGTGGCTGCTGGCGTACACCTCGCGCAGCTTGTCGACGGTGACCAGCGTGTAGACCTGGGTCGTCGTCACCGACGCGTGGCCGAGCAGCTCCTGCACGACGCGGACGTCGGCGCCGCCGTCGAGCAGGTGGGTGGCGAACGAGTGCCGCAGCGTGTGCGGCGAGACGTGGTCGGGGTCCAGCCCGGCCCGCTCGGCCGCCGACCGCAGGATCGCCCAGGCGCTCTGCCGCGACAGCGGCCCGCCGCGGGCGTTGAGGAACAGCCGCCCGCCCCGGACGCCGCCCCTCCCCGCCGCGGCCAGCGCCGGGCGGGCGCGCACCAGGTAGTCCTCGACGGCGCGCAACGCGTAGCTGCCCACCGGGACGATCCGCTCCTTGCCGCCCTTGCCGGCCAGCCGCACCACGGCCTGGCCGCGGTCGAGGTCGTCGACGGCGAGGCCGACCGCCTCGGAGATGCGCGCGCCGGTGCCGTAGAGCACCTCGAGCAGCGCCCGGTCCCGCAGCCCGCGCGGGCCCTCCACCGACCCCGCGGCCTCGATCAGCGCCACCACCGCCTCGACCGGGATCGCCTTGGGCAGCCGCCGCGCCGGCGCGGGCGGGCGGACCTCCGCGGCGACGTCGCCGGGCACCAGCCCGTCGAGCAGCGCGAAGCGGTGCAGCCCGCGGACGGCGACGACGGCGCGCGCGGCCGAGGTGGCCGACAGCGGCGGGTGCTCGTCGTCGCCGGCCCGCAGCGCCGCGAGGAACCCGGAGACGTCGCTCTCCGCGACCTCCCCGAGGCCCCGCACCCCGGCGTCGGCGAGGAACCGCGCGTACCGGCGCAGGTCGCGCCGGTAGGAGGCGATGGTGTTGGCGGCCAGGCCGCGCTCGACGGCGAGGTGGTCGAGGTAGCCGCCGACCACGCGCTCGACGTCGGGACCGGCACCCGGCGTCGTCGTCGGGCCCCGTCCCCCGGCCAGGCCCCGCGCGCCGGTCCGCTCCTCGCTCGCCCCCCGCTGCGGCGCTCCCGTCGCTGTCGTCAGGACAGGACCTCCTCCCAGGGCACGGCGGTCATCCCGTGCGTCTCGGCCACCTCGGACAGGGTCACCTGCCCGGCGACGACGTTGACACCGTGCGCCAGCGCCGGGTCCGCGGCGACGGCCGCCCGCGTCCCCTGCTCGGCCAGGGCCATGACGTAGGGCAGCGTCACGTTGGTGAGCGCGTGCGTGGAGGTGTTCGGGACGGCGCCGGGCATGTTCGCCACGCAGTAGAACACCGACTCGTGCACCCGGAAGGTCGGGTCGTCGTGTGTCGTGGGACGGGAGTCCTCGAAGCACCCGCCCTGGTCGACGGCGATGTCGACGAGCACCGACCCCGGCTTCATCCGGCTGACCAGCTCGTTGCTCACCAGCGTGGGCGCCTTGGCGCCGGGGACCAGCACAGCGCCGATCACCAGGTCGGCGTCGAGGACGGCGCGCTCGACCTCGTAGGCGTTGGAGGTCACCGTCTGCAGGTGGCCGCGGTAGACCCGGTCGGCCGCGCGCAGCTTGTCGACGTCGCGGTCGAGGACGACGACCTCGGCCTGCATGCCCAGGGCGATGGTCGCGGCGTTCATGCCCGACACCCCCGCGCCGATGACGACGACCTTGGCCGCGTAGACGCCCGACACCCCGCCGAGCAGGACCCCGCGGCCGCCGTGCGCGCGCTCGAGGCTGTGCGCGCCGACCTGCGGCGCCATCCGCCCGGCGACCTCGCTCATCGGCGCGAGCAGCGGCAGCGCGCCGCCGGCCGTCTGCACGGTCTCGTAGGCGATCGCGGTGGTGCCGGAGGCGACCAGCGCCTCGGTGCACGCCCGCGAGGCGGCCAGGTGGAGGTAGGTGAACAGCGTCTGCCCGGCGCGCAGCCGCCCGTACTCCTCCTCGACCGGCTCCTTGACCTTGAGCAGCAGGTCGGCGTCGGCCCACACGTCGTCGGCGCTCGCGACGATGCGCGCGCCGGCGGCGGTGTAGTCGGCGTCGGGGATGGAGCTGCCCTCCCCCGCGCCCTGCTCGACGAGCACCGTGTGCCCGGCCCGGGTCAGCTCCGTGACCCCGGCCGGGGTCAACGCCACCCGGTACTCCCTGTTCTTGACCTCGCGGGGCACCCCGACGCGCATGACCACTCCTGGATGTTCGACCGGGCCGAGGTCGTCGGCCCGCGCCTGCCGTCCGCTCCCGGGTGAGGGAGCTCACTCCGGACCCTAGAGCCTGGCCGCTCCCGCGCTGCCGGGACCGCGCGCAGCGCCGACGATGGCAGGGGCCGGAACGCGTCGCCGAACCCCCGGGAGGACCCGCTGATGCGCCTGTACGCCGCCCGACCCGACGCCCGCCTGCGCCAGGTGGCGGCCGACGCCGGACTGCTGGCCTGGGCCGTGCTGTGGGTGCTGGTGGCGCGCGCGGTGCACGGGGCGGTGCTGGCGCTGGCCGCGCCCGGCCGGGCGGTGGAGGACCTCGGGACGTCGGTCGCCGACAGCATGGGCTCGGCCGCCGACGCCGCGCAGGACCTGCCGGTGGTCGGCGACGAGCTGTCCTCCCCGTTCGACGCGCTCGGCGACGCCGCGGGCTCCGTGCGGGGCGCCGGGCAGGCGGCGCAGGACGCCGTCGGCACGCTCGCGCTGCTCCTCGCCGTCGTCCTGGTGGTGCTGCCGGTGGGCTGGCTGCTGCTGCGCTGGCTGCCGTGGCGGCTGCGCTGGGTGCAGGAGGCGACGGCGGTGGAGCGGCTGGCCGGCGGCCCCGACCCGGACCTGCACCTGCTCGCCGCCCGCGCCGTCGCCACCGCCCCGCTCCCCCGGCTGGCCGCGCTGCCGCCCGGGATCGGCGCGGCCTGGCGGGCCGGCGACGCCGCCGCGCCGCAGGCGCTGGCCGCGCTGGAGGCCGGGCGGCTGGGGCTGCGGCTGCCCGTCCCGGACGCGGCGGGCTCCGGCGCCACCGCGCCGCCGCTCTCGGGTTGAGGACGCGGCCACCGGTGCCGATGCCACCTCCCGAGCCGGGAGGTGACCGTGGGACGAGCGAGACGGCGGCGGGGCCCGTCAGCCGGCGGGATCGCCGGGCGGGTGGCCGCCGTGGCGGCTGTGGGGCTGGTCGTGCTGTCGGCACCGGCCACGGACCTCGCCGCGCAGGTGACCGCGTCCTGGGCGCCGTTCCACGACGCGGGCACCGCCGACGGCCCGCAGCCCGCCCGCGTGGTCGACGCGCCGCAGCCGGTCGCGGCGGCGCCCCCGCCGGTGGTCGACGCCCCGGTGCTCGCGCTGCCGGTGCCGCGCCGGCTCCACGTCGAGGTGCCGAGCCCGCTGGTCCCGCAGGGCCAGCCGCTGCAGACCACGCCGCCGCCCGCGCAGTGCGGCGGCTACGGCAGCCTGCGCCAGGTGCCGCCGGGCGTCGTCCCGGGGGTGGGGTCGGCGACGGTGAGCTGGCAGGCCGACGGCCGGGAGTCGGTGCAGGGCTACCGGGTGACGGCGGTCAGCCAGCAGCTGGTCCCCGGCCCGCAGCCGGCGCCGCCGCAGGTGACCGTCGGGCAGCGCGGCGACTGCGGCGAGGTGACGGCGGGCATCGGCGGGCTGACCAGCGGCGTCCCCTACGTCTTCTGGCTCGAGGAGCTCGTCCTCGACGCCGGCACGCAGGTCACCGAGTACGAGCAGGTCGGCTGGTCCAGCCCCGTCGTCATCGCGTGACGGCCCCCTCCAGGATCCCGCCGCGAGCGTGCGAGCCGTGGGGAGCGAGGGAGTTCGTCAGGTGGCGTCGACGGGGCGCAGGCGCGGGCCGGCGGCGCGGTGCTGGGCGGCGGCGAGCAGGCCGATGACGGCGGCGGCGTTGCGGATCCGCCCGTCGAACACCCACTGCACGGCGTCGTCCAGCGGCACCCGCTCGACGGTCATGTCGAGCTCCTCGTGCTCCACGGTGAAGCCCTCGGGCCGGTCGACGTCGGACAGGCCCTCGGCGAGGTAGACCAGCACCAGCTCGTCGCAGAAGCCCGGGGTGCTGAAGCTGGTGGTGAGCAGCGACCACCGCTCGGCGGCCATGCGCACCTCCTCGGCCAGCTCCCGCTTCGCGGTCTCCAGCGGCGGCTCGCCGTCGGCGTCGCGCAGGCCGGCGGGCAGCTCCCACAGGTAGCCGCCGACCGGGTGCCGGTACTGCCGGAGCAGCACGACCTGCCCGTCGTCGCCCAGCGCGACGACGGCGACCGCGCCCGGGTGGCGGACCACCTCGCGCACGCTGTCGCCGCCGCCGGGCATGGCGACGGTGTCCTTGACCAGCGAGATGACCCGCCCCTCGTAGACCGTCTCGCTGTCGAGGACGCGGTAGTCGCCGTCGGCGGCCGGCTCGGTCACCTCAGATCCCGACCTTCTCCGCCTCGGCCTCCACCGGCACCGGCAGCCGGGCGGACTCGGCGCGGTCGATGGCCGCGTCGACGAACGCCGCGAACAGCGGGTGCGGGCGGGTGGGGCGGCTCTTGAGCTCCGGGTGGGCCTGGGTGCCGACGAAGAACGGGTGCACCTCGCGCGGCAGCTCGGCGAACTCGACCAGCAGGCCGTCGGGCGAGGTGCCGCTGAACACCAGGCCGGCGTCGGAGAGCCGGTCGCGGTAGGCGTTGGCCACCTCGTAGCGGTGCCGGTGCCGCTCGGTGATCTCGGTCGAGCCGTAGGCGGCCGCGGCCTGCGAGCCCTTGAGCAGGTGCGCCGGGTAGCTGCCCAGCCGCATGGTGCCGCCCAGCCCGCGCTCGCCGGCGATGACGTCGACCTGGCTGGCCATGGTGGCGATGACCGCGTCGGGGGTGTCGGGGTCGAACTCGGCGGAGTTGGCCTGCTCGAGCCCGGCCACGTTGCGGGCGTACTCGATGACCATGCACTGCAGACCCAGGCACAGCCCCAGGGTCGGGATGCCGTTGGTGCGGGTGTAGCGGATCGCGCCGAGCTTGCCCTCGATGCCGCGGACGCCGAACCCGCCGGGGATGCACACGCCGTCGACGTCGGACAGCGCGGCCGCCGCCCCCTCGGGGGTCTGGCAGTCGTCGGAGGGCACCCAGCGGATCTGCACCCGGGCGCGGTGGGCGAACCCGCCCGCGCGCAGCGCCTCGCTGACCGACAGGTAGGCGTCGGGCAGGTCGACGTACTTGCCGACCAGCGCGATCGTCACCGTCTGCTTCGGGCGGTGCACCCGCTCGAGCAGGTCGCCCCACACGGTCCAGTCGACGTCGCGGAACGGCAGGCCCAGCCGGCGGACGACGTAGGCGTCCAGGCCCTCGCGGTGCAGCACCTTGGGGATGTCGTAGATCGACGGCGCGTCGGGGCAGGAGATCACGCCCTCGGCGTCGACGTCGCACATCAGGCTGATCTTGCGCTTGAGGCCGGTGCCGATCTCGCGGTCGGCGCGGCAGACCACCGCGTCGGGCTGGATGCCGATGTTGCGCAGCGCGGCGACCGAGTGCTGCGTCGGCTTGGTCTTCAGCTCGCCCGACGGCGCGATGTAGGGCACCAGCGAGATGTGCAGGAAGAAGCAGTTGTCCCGGCCGATCTCGTGGCGCACCTGCCGGGCGGCCTCGAGGAAGGGCAGCGACTCGATGTCGCCGACGGTGCCGCCGATCTCGGTGATGACGACGTCCACGCCCTCGTCGTCCTCGGTGCCGGACTCCGCGGCGGCGAGGATGCGGGACTTGATCTCGTTGGTGATGTGCGGGATGACCTGCACGGTGTCACCGAGGTACTCCCCGCGCCGCTCCTTGGCGATCACGTCGGAGTAGACCTGCCCCGTGGTGACGTTCGAGCGCCGGCCGAGGTCGGTGTCGAGGAACCGCTCGTAGTGGCCGACGTCGAGGTCGGTCTCGGCGCCGTCCTCGGTGACGAAGACCTCGCCGTGCTGGAACGGGTTCATCGTCCCGGGGTCCACGTTGAGGTACGGGTCCAGCTTCTGCATGGTCACCCGCAGGCCGCGGGCGGACAGCAGAGCGCCGAGGGAACTGGCCGTCAGGCCCTTGCCGAGAGAGGAGACAACTCCACCGGTGACGAAGACGAACTTCGTCGGCTGGGAGTTGTGGAGGAGCCCGCGATCACGCATTCCAGGTCGACCCACGGGAACCCACCGTAACACGGTCCGGGTCCTCGTCCCGGCTGTCCGCGGGCACGCCCCGCCGGCCCGGCGCCGTCGTGGCCAGCGTCACCAGCAGCGGCACGAGCAGCGCGGCGGCGGTCGCGGGCAGCGCGACGCCGGAGTCGTTGACCGCGGCGCCCAGGGCCAGGCTCAGCGCCGCGGCGACCAGCCCGGCGCGCAGCACGGCCGCGTCGGCCGGGCGCAGGCCCGAGCCGCCGTCGCGGAGCAGGCCGGGACCGCGCAGCAGCGCGGGCCGGCGGCCGCGCACCAGCCAGACGGCGGCCACGAGCGCCACCGGCAGCATCCAGGCCAGCGCGCTGCCGAGCAGGATGCCGACGTTGGCCGAGGCCTTGCGGCTCACCACCGTCCACGCCTCGCCGGTGAGCAGCTGCTCGACGAACCGGCCGAGGTGGCTGCGCTCGGCGGCCGGCCGCAGCCAGTCCAGGAACGCCAGCGTGCCGACGGCGACCACCCCGGCGCCGAGCACCGCGGCCAGCCGCACCGCGGTCACGCGCACGCCGGTGAGCAGCATCGCCAGCAGCAGGAAGCCGGGCAGCACCGCGAGCACGCCGCCGAAGTCGCGGCCGAGCCCCGGCGCGCCGACCAGCACCACGCCGGCCAGCCCGGCGCCCACGACGACGACGCCGGTGACCCGCCGCGCCCGCCGCCCGCCGTCGTCCCGCCCGGCGCGGCGGCCGGCCGCGGTGGCGCCGACGGCGGTGCCGCCCAGCGCGGCCGCCGCCAGCAGGCCGGAGGTGAGGTTGCCGTAGCCGGTGAACCGCCCGGCGACGATCGCGTCGTAGCCGAGCAGCCCGTCCAGCTCCAGCGACGAGCCGGTGAGCACGTCGGCGACCAGCGTGCCGACGGTGACCGCGAGGACGGCCAGCGGCGGCCCGCCCCGGCGGCGGCGCCACGGCCCCAGGACGGCGACCGCGACCACCGCGGCGTCGGCCACCAGCAGCGCCCCGGCCAGCGCCCACCGCGGCGAGCCGGCGCGCTCCCAGGGCAGCAGCCCGGCCAGGTAGGTGGCCACCGGCAGCGCCGCGGCCGCCAGGGCCGCGAGCTCCAGCACCGGCCGCAGCCGGGCGCGCGGCCGCGCGCCGCGGGTGAGGCCGAGCACGAGCACGCCGAGGACGACGACGGCGGCCTGCACCGCCACCAGCGCCGTGAAGAACGTGCCGGTGCTGCGGTGGTGGGTGACCGCGGCGGTGTTGGCCCGCTCCAGCTCCGCGACCGCCTCCGCGGTGGCGGGACGGCCCCCGGCCACGGTGAGCGGCTGGCCGTTGACCGACGCCGGCTGCTCGAGGTCCAGCGCGCGCAGCACGGTCGGGGCGACGTCGATGAGCTGGGTGAACGGCGCCCGGCCGGTGCTGGCCGACGTCAGCCACCCCGGGCCGGGGAACCCGGGACCCGAGGCGATGCCCACGTGCAGCTGCGGGCGGCCGTCGTTGACCTCCGAGACGCCCTGCACCAGCAGCAGCGTCTCGCCGGGCAGCGTGTCCACGGCGGCGCGCAGCCGGGCCACCTGCTCGTCGACGGCGGCCAGCGCGGCCTCGCGGGAGACCGGGTCGGTGCCGGTCTCGCTGCCCTCGGGCGCGGGGACGCCGGCGTCGACCAGGCCGTCGAGGGAGACCAGCGTGAGCGGGCAGGGCTCCAGCAGCGCGGCCAGCGCCGCCGGGTCGGCCGGCAGCGCGTCCTCGCGGGTCAGCCCGACCCCGGGCGCGGCCACGGCCAGCGCCGCCGCCCGGCCGACGACCGTCGCGCAGCCGACCGCGGCGCCGAGGGCCCCCGGCTCGGCGCCGAAGCGGGCGCTGGCGTCGTCCTCGGCGACCGCGCGGACGGCGCTGAGCGGATCGGCCAGCCCCGCCTCCGCCAGCCGCTCCTGCAGCCCGCAGTGCGACAGCTCGGGGCTGGCCGGCGGCCCGGCCGGCACCGGCTCCTGGGAGGGGGCCGCGCCGGACCCGCCGGGGGCGTCCGGTGTCTCCCCCGGCAGCGGCACGGTGGGCAGCGGGACCATCGGCAGCATCTCGTCCGGCGCCGGGAAGCGGGCCCGGTTGCCCGCGCCGAGGGTGGCCCAGCCGTCGAGCAGGCAGGTGGTGGAGCGGGCCGCGCGCACCGACACCGCCCCGACCGGCGAGGTGTCGGCCAGCTCCCACAGGGCCGGCGTCCGCCCGGGGTCGACGTCGTCCCACACCAGCCCGGGCACGCCGACGACGAGCACCCGGTCGGCGCGCCGGCCGTCGTCCGCCGCCGCCGATCCGGGCAGCCCGAGGGCGAGCAGCGCCAGCAGCACGGACAGCAGGACGGCGGCGCGCCTCACCGCGGGGGCCCCAGCAGCTCGCGGTAGACGGCGACCAGGGTGCGGGCGGTGGCGGCCTCGTCCGGCCAGCCCGCCGCCCGCGCCCGCCCGGCCTCGGCCAGCGCGGCGGCGCCGGCGGGGTCGGCGAGCAGGTCGTCGACCGCGCCGACCAGCGCGGCGGCGTCGCCGGGGGGCACGAGCAGCGCGCCGTCGCCGAGCAGCTCCGGCAGCCCGCCGGTGCGGGTGGCGACCAGCGGCGTGCCGGCCCGCAGCGCCTCCTGGGCGGTGAGCGAGCGCGCCTCCCAGCGGGAGGGCAGCACCACCAGGTCGGCGGCGGCCAGCAGGTCGGCGACGTCGTCGCGGCGGCCGAGCAGGGTCACCGGCAGCCGCTGCACGGCGATCCGGGCGGACAGCTCGGCCTCCAGCGGCCCGTCACCGGCGATCGCGACCAGCGGCGCGCGGTCACCGGCCGCGCCACGGGCCAAGGTCGCGGCGGCGTCGAGGAGGACGTCGTAGCCCTTCTGCGGGTGCAGCCGCCCGACGGCGAGCACCAGCGGGCGGCCGTCGGCCAGCCCCAGGCCGGCGCGGACCTCGTCGCGGGACCGGCGGGCCGGCGGCAGCGCGGGCGCCGACACCGGCGCCACCCGGACGTCGCGGGCGCCGAGGCGGCGGGCGTTGTCGGCGAGGTCGCCGGAGGCGGCCAGCACGACGTCGGCGGCGCGGACGGTGGCCCGTTCGGCGGCGACCAGCACCCGGCGGAGCGGACCGGAGCGCTCGGGCAGCGCGTTGTGCAGGGTGACCACCAGCGGGCGGCGGGTGCCGCCGCGCACCGCGGCGGCGGCGACCAGGCCGGCGCGCAGCCCGTGGGCGTGCACGAGGTCGGCCCCGGCGGCGGCGCGGCGCAGCGCGAGCACCGCGCGGGTGTCGGCGAGCGGGTCGAGCCCGGCGGAGATCTCCACCGGGGTGAAGCCGGCCGCGGCGGAGAAGCCGAACAGCGCGTCGGTGGCCGCGGGCCCGCAGACGGTGACCCCGGCGCCCGCGCCGGCCAGCGCGGGCAGCACCGAGCGCAGGTGGGTGCCGACGCCGCCGGTGCTGGTGGCGAGCACCTCGGCCACCCGGCGGCCGGCCAGCGGTCGGGCCTCAGCCACCGTGCACCTCCGTCCCCCCGGGCGTCCGCAGCGCGCGCACCGCCGCGGTCAGGGGGCGGCGCGCCGTCCCCATCATGACCGCCGCCGCCACCGCGGTCACGGTCGCGGCCGCCAGCAGCGCCGCCCCCGCCGCCGCGAGCAGCGACCCGACGGGCACCGGGTCGGCGCCCAGTGCGCGGGCGACCGCGAGGCCCGCGGCCACGCCCGCCCCGGCGGCGAGCAGCACCAGCAGGCCCAGGTGGGCCAGCCCGGCCAGCCCCGTGGGCCCGGCCGTCCGCGCCGTGACGACGAGCAGGCCGAGGCCCGCGGCGGTCACCCCGGCGCTGTGCCCGGCGCCCAGCGCCAGCGCCCGGTCCGCGACCGGCAGCGCGGTGGACAGGACGACGTCGGCGGCCACGGCGAGCAGCCACCCGCCGAGCACGCACGCCGTCGGCGCCCGCCACAGCCCGCGGGCGTAGAGCGCCCGGGTGAGGACGGCGACCAGGCCGTAGCCGACCAGGCCCGGGGCGAAGGCGACGACGGCGTCGCGCAGCGCGGCGACCCGGTCGGCCTCCCCGTCGACGAGGAACACCCGCGCCATCGGCCCGGCGACGGCGGCCAGCACCGCGGCGGCCCCGGCGCTGGCGGCCACGACCAGCGCGGTGACCGGCGCCAGCGCGCGGCGGTAGCCGGGCAGGTCCCCGACCGCGGCGCGCTCGGCCATGAGCGGGTAGGCGGAGGTGGCCAGCGGCACCGCGACCGCCGCCCACGGCACGAGGAACAGCGTGAGCCCGGCGGTGTAGGCGACCTGGGTGCCGTCGGGCCCGTCGCCGGCCAGCCGGATGGCGACCGCGGCCACCAGCTGCTGCCCGGCGAGGGTGAGCACCCCGGCGACCGCCAGCCGGCGCACCTGCGGCGCCGCGCCCACCGGGAACCGCAGCGCGGGCCGCAGCCCCAGGTGCAGCCCCCGCACCGGCAGCAGCACCGCCAGCGCCAGGGCCAGCACGCCGAGCGTCGTCCCGACGCCGAGGACCAGCTCGCCCGTCGTCGTCAGGTCCCGGACCTCCCGGCCGCCGCCCGTCCACGCGAAGGCGGCGTACGCGGCGGCGACGACGACGCTGGACAGCAGCGGCGCCAGGGCCGGCCAGGCGAAGCGGCGGTGGGCCTGCAGCACGCCGGTGGCGACGACGGCGAGGCCGTAGAGCACCACCTGCGGTGCGAACACGACGAGGAAGCGGGCGGCCAGGTCGACCTCGGCGGGCGTGCCGCCGCCGAGCAGCAGCTCGGCGACCGGGTGCGCGAGGACGGCGAGCAGCGCGGCCAGCGGCGCGAGCACCAGCAGCGTCCAGCCCAGCAGCGCCGAGGCGGTCCGGCGGACCTGCTCGCGGTCCCCGGCGGCGATGCCGGCGGCCAGCATCGGCACGACGAGGGAGGCCAGCGCCCCGCCCGCCACCACCTCGAAGACGATGTTCGGGACGGCGTTGGCCGCGGTGTAGGTGTCGCCGGTGCTGTCCGCGCCGACGGCGTTGGTGAAGACCAGCGTGCGCCCGAAGCCGGCGAGGCGGGCCAGCACGGTGAGGACGGCGATCAGCGCGGCGGCGCCGGCGACCCCCTGTGCGACGCGGCGGCCGGGCGGGCGCACCGCCGGTCCGGCGCTCACGCCGGGCGGCGGCCGAGCCGGTCGAGCTCCCGCAGGCCCGGCGTGGCCTCGATGACCCGGGTGAAGCTGACCCGCTCGCTGGCGAGGGTGAGCGCGGTGACCGCGGCCAGCAGGCCCGCGCGCGCCGGGCGCGAGGGGACGGCGGCGGCCCGCAGGCCGAGCACCGCGCCGAGGGCGTTGGCGCCGGCGTCGCCGAGCATCACCCGCTCGCCGAGGTCGGCGAGCAGCGCGGCCAGCGCGGCGCCGAGCGGACCGGCGGCCAG